>JBBRGA010000013.1:0-39217 GCA_038241115.1 Burkholderiales bacterium
TCCTCATAGAACTCCGGTTGAGCCTGCGTTGGTGCTATCGCGCCGTTCACATACAACTGTTGATTGCGCCAAGAAATCTCATCGCCTGGCACCCCGATCACTCGCTTGATGTAGTCAATGCTCGTGTCCTTCGGGTATCGAAACACCATCACATCGCCCGGTTTGGGGTCATTGAGGGCGAAGATTTTTTTGTTGATCACCGGCAGTCTCACGCCGTAGTGAAATTTGTTCACAAGGATCAAATCGCCAACCAGCAAAGTGGGAATCATCGATCCGCTGGGTATCTTGAAAGGTTCAAACAAGAACGAGCGCAACAAAAACACCACCAATATCACCGGAAACAAGCCGGCGGTCCAATCCAGCCACCAAGGCTGTGCCAAAAGCGCTTCGCGCGCCGCAGAGACGTCGCCGTCTACTTTAGAGATGCCCTGCTTGGTGAGTTGACTGCGCCGCTCAGAGTCTTGCTGTTCCAGGTTATTCGCAGCAACCAGACGTTTCGGGGCAAACACAAATCGTTCGACCAGCCAGTACGCGAAGGTGACGCATGTGAGTACGAACAGCAGCAGCGAGAAATTACCGCTCCACTTGCCGAGATACCAACCGCCTAAGTAAAACGCAAGCAAGCCGTAGAGCAAACCGGTCAACGCACTCATCAATCGTCCACTTGAAGGATGGCCAGAAACGCTTCCTGCGGAACTTCGACGGATCCGATTTGCTTCATACGTTTTTTACCGGCCTTTTGTTTGTCCAGCAGCTTGCGCTTGCGGGAAACATCGCCGCCGTAGCACTTGGCGATCACGTTTTTACGCAGGGCTTTGATTGTCTCACGCGCAATGATGTTGGCACCGATGGCGGCCTGGATAGCAACGTCGTATTGCTGACGTGAAATCAACTCTCGCATCTTGGCGACCACCGCGCGACTGCGATACGCGCTCTGGCTGCGGTGGACGATGATCGACAACGCGTCGACCTTGTCACCATTGAGCAAGATATCAACTTTCACGACATCGGCAGCTCGGTTTTCTTTGAACTCGTAGTCCATGGAAGCGTAGCCGCGCGACACACTTTTCAGCTTGTCAAAAAAGTCGAGCACGATCTCAGCCAATGGCATTTCATAAGTAAGCATGACCTGGCGGCCGTGGTACGCCATGTTGAGCTGATTTCCACGCTTCAAGTTGGCCAAAGTCATGACCGGACCCACGTAGTCTTGCGGCATATACAGATGCACCGTGACGATCGGTTCGCGTATTTCGGCAATGCGGCCGAGGTCAGGCATCTTGGACGGGTTTTCTACGCGCAACAGGTCGCCGTTGTTCAACGCAACTTCGTACACCACGCTGGGCGCAGTGGTGATGAGGTCTTGATCGAACTCGCGCTCCAAGCGTTCCTGCACGATTTCCATGTGCAGCAAGCCGAGGAAACCGCATCTAAAACCAAACCCCAGCGCTTGGCTGACTTCAGGTTCGTAACGCAGCGAAGAATCATTGAGCTTGAGTTTTTCGAGCGCGTCGCGAAGCTGGTCGTATTCGCTGGCTTCGGTCGGATACAAACCGGCGAACACTTGCGGCTGAATTTCTTTAAAGCCTGGCAGTGCCTCAGCGGCAGGGCCTAAATTGTTAGGCAGCTTTTTCTCGATCGTGACGGTGTCACCAACCTTTGCCGCTTGCAATTCTTTTATTCCCGCAATGATGAAACCCACCTCACCCGCGCTCAAGCTATTTCGCGGTTCCGACTTGGGACTGAAAACGCCAAGTTGATCCGCACCATAAACCGCGTTGCTGGCCATCATGCGGATGCGCTCACCTCTGTTGAGCGTGCCGTCGACCACACGCACCAACATCACCACGCCCACGTAATTGTCGAACCATGAATCGACGATCATGGCCCGCAATGGTGCGTCGACAACGCCTTTGGGTGCCGGCATGCGCGCAATCACGGCCTCCAAAATGTCGTCAATGCCCATACCAGTTTTGGCGCTGCATGGAATGGCGTCATCGGCATCAATGCCGATCACATCTTCAATCTCTGATTTCGCATTTTCAGGATCTGCGTTGGGCAAATCCATTTTGTTCAGCACCGGCACCACCTCGACACCGAGCTCCAGCGCCGTATAGCAGTTGGCCACCGTTTGCGCTTCAACACCCTGGCTCGCATCGACAACCAACAGCGCGCCTTCGCAGGCCGACAGTGAGCGGCTCACTTCGTACGAGAAGTCCACATGACCGGGCGTATCAATGAGGTTGAGTTGATAAGTCTGCCCATTGCGTGCCACATATCTAAGCGCCGCCGTTTGCGCTTTGATGGTGATGCCGCGCTCGCGTTCAATGTCCATCGAATCGAGCACCTGCGCCTCCATTTCGCGGTCGCTCAAACCGCCGCAGCGCTGAATCAAACGATCAGCGAGTGTTGATTTGCCATGATCGATATGCGCAATGATGGAGAAATTTCTAATGTGATCCATGCTGGCTGTTACTGCTTTTTAAGTCTGCGGTGCGCTGAATAGAAACGGTACACCGTGTCAGCGGGTTCTCTCAATCGCGGTGCGATTGGATGTGCCTCATAAAAGTTTTGAGGCTAAAAAAAAGGCACGTCGAACGATTGACGCGCCTTCCAACAAAATGTTTGGCAACTGCTTGTTGGGATTTCATTCTAACCAGAAGACCCACGCCGGACACCGCGCCATTGCTGCATATTCCCTCGTTGCAAGTGACCAACACTGTTTCTGTGCACATGTTATCCACAAAGCCTTGTGGATGAGTTGGGGATAAATTACGGATCGTTTGCTAATTGCGGTTTCAAACCTTAAAACCAGGATTAAACAGCTCGATTATTCATTTTTTTAAATGTAATCATCGGCTGTTTTCCTCATGTTGGTAGACACCAACCTCCAATAACGAAGGGCTTATTCCTTTCGGTTTTGCCAAAAACTCATTGAGATTCCTGCATTGTGAAAAGACCTGACTGCGTAGTCAGCCGCTACCAAGATTAGCGCGGCGGTTTCACTAGCAAGTAAGTCACACCTTCGCCACGCTTCACCAGCATGTTGATGGCCTTGGTTTTGTCGAGTTTGGCGATCAACGCATCAAACTGTTTTGCGCTGGTGACTTCAACGTTGTCAACTGCCAAAACCACATCGCCTTCACGCATTCCAGCGCGTGCCGCGGAGCCTTCAGCGGACTCCACACGCACGCCATTTTTTACCTTTGATTCGCGCTTCTGCGCGTCAGTCAGATCGGCAACAGCGAATCCCAAGGCACCTACCGCGGCGGCGGGTGGTTTGGCAGTAGCCTTCTCTGCCGTGACGCGGGGACGTTCAGCTTCAAACTCGGCAACCACCACCGTGAGCTCTTTATAGGCACCGCGTCTGAAGACCTGCAGCGTGCCTTTGCTGCCCGGTTTGACGCCACCAACAATGCGAGGCAAGTCGCCCGCTTTTTCTATGGTCTTGCCGTCAAACTTGGTGATGATGTCGCCTGCTTCTACGCCCGCCTTGTCGGCTGGATCACCGCTTGTCACGGCGCGAACCAAAGCGCCGACGGCTTTGCCCAAACCTATCGACTCCGCAACGTCTTTGGTGACTTGATCGATCTGCACGCCAATGCGACCGCGGATGACCCGGCCGTTGGCACGCAGTTGGTCAGACACGCGCGTCGCTTCGTCGATTGGAATGGCAAATGAAATGCCCATGAAGCCGCCCGAGCGGCTATAAATTTGCGAGTTGATTCCAATGACTTCACCGCGCATGTTGATCAGCGGTCCGCCGGAGTTTCCGGGATTGATGGCCACATCAGTTTGAATGAAAGGCAAGAAGTCGCCGGTGTCACGGCCTTTTGCGCTGACGATGCCGGCGGTGACGGTGTTTTCCAAACCAAAAGGCGAGCCGATCGCGATGACCCATTCACCGACCTTCAGTCGACCGACATCGCCGAGCCTGACCGAGGGCAAACCACTTGCATCGATCTTCACCAAAGCAACGTCGCTGCGCTTGTCGGCACCGATGATCTTGGCTTTGAATTCGCGTTTGTCGGTCAGGGTGACGAACACTTCTTCCGCTCCATCGACCACATGCGCATTGGTGAGCACATAACCATCGGCATTCAAAATGAACCCGGAACCCACGCCTCGCTGTTGTGGCTCTGCATCTGGTTGCTGAGGTTGGGGCTGGTTGCGCCGCGGGTTTTGTGGTGTCCCAGGGATGGGCATGCCAAAGCGGCGAAAAAACTCGAGCATGTCTTCGTCCATCTCAGGCATGCCAGGAATCCCACTGGCACGTCCTGCGCGTGCTTTTTCTGTGGTGCGAATGTTGACGACCGCTGGGCCCACTCGCTCGACCAGCTCCGTGAAGTCCGGCAGGGTCTGTGCCTTTGCTGGCATCGGCGCAGCCGCTGTCAACAGTGCAACGGCAACGGTCGCCGCAGACAGGCCGGCAATCACGCGCGCTTTGGAAAACAAGAAATACTCAAACATGAAGTGAACCTCTCCAGAGATATGAAAACCGCGCCCAGCAGGATGGCGGCGACGGCAACGGAATCTGTGACCCGCGACTATTTTTTTCGTTCCAGTGCGGCTGCAAAAGCGCGCAAAGTAGGCACCGGTACGTCTCCCACCACCGTGAGCCACCAGTCTCCTTGGCGGCGCATCAAGGTGTGGGTTGCGCCCATGGCAGCCAACATCGGTTTTGTGTGGCGATCAGCGTTGTAGGGTTCGATGAACAATGAAACGTAAGTCAAGCCATCAGAAAAAATGGTGTGCACCGCTTGTGTGGCGGGACTGCCAGAGTTGCGCGGCTCATCTTGCGCGGCGGCATCGAGCGGCCGCTTGACGCAGCTGACCTGCACGAAGCCCGCAACTGCGGAACGCAAAGACCAGCCTTCAGCTTCGAGTTTGGTGGGCGTCAAAGTGGGCCGCAAGATACGGTATCCGTCCAATTTCTTCATGGGGCCCAGCACGAAGTCACTTTGACTTTTGATGCCAATCGCAACATCGGAGAAGGCCGAAGACTCCAGAAGTTCGCCGCGTTCACTCAACACATCGGAGCGCAGCAATAGCCCTGAAGCCTGGTCTGACCACAAGCGATAGCCAAATCGGAACCCGTCGCGCGGCTTGACGCTCAGCACGTTCGCGTCGTGCCCCGCTACGCGTTCCACCCCCTGCTGACGTACGTCATAAAGCTCAAAGATTTTGTCGTCGCCTGCTTGTAGCAAGGACGGAAACGAAGTCATTGCCTCGCGTTGCTCCACCATTGCCACACGGCTTTGTGGCCACAAGGTGTGAACTTGGTCGTTGTGTCGGAACACATGTCGCGTTTGACCATCCAGAGAGTCGATTCGCTCGTATTGGTTGTTGCCTTCGCAGAAGTGGGCAATCCGGGCGCTGGACACCGCACTGCCGCTTGCAGTGATCACGAAGGTGCCTTGGAAATTACGCTGGCTGGCAGCCTCGTGAATGCGCATCAGCCAAGCGCGGACTTGTTTGCGGTCTGCGGGGGCAGCCAAGGTAACCCCTGTTGCAACCGCAGTCGATGCCTCCGCACTGGTACCAATAGATTGCGCATAAGCCGGTCCTTCGGCGACACCCAATGCAACGATGCACACGCTGGCCAGTTTCACGCGAAAAAACATCAGCGAAAACATTTCAAGGTTTAGGCGCTTCGGCCGCAGCGCTGCGAACGAAAGCCGATGGCACGCCGAGCATGGCCGCACCCGCAAATTGCTTATGAGCCGCCAAATAACGGTCTAAACGGGCGTCACGCACAAGCTGCCCATTCGCCACCAAAACTTGCGGCTCAACTGCCTCTTGTGCAGCGGAATTGACGACAACTGCGCGCGCAGGCTGAACAGCCGCCAGCGTTGCCGCCGGGGTGTCGGCGATCTTCAGCGGCGCCCACGCAAGAGTCAAGCTACCCGCTACCGCCACGAAGCCCGCAGCTACCGCGGTCGGCGTAAGCCATCCCCAATTTCGCTTGGATCTGATTGCGCCGCCTGTGCCTGAGGTAGCTGGCGTCGGAGGCATCACCGCAGTTGACATCGGCGACGACAGAGGCTGAGGTGCCAACACTACCGGCTCTTCCGCCAAACGCGCGCGCAGTTTCAGCAAGAAAGCCGAGTCTTTTGCCGCAGTTGACGCCAAGTCATCAGATCGCAGTACGTCGCCTATCAATTGATAACTGTGCCACCGGGCGCGAGCTGACTCGTCGTCGCGCCATTCAACGCAAGCTGCAGCGGTGCCGTGCGCGTCGAGTTCGCCGTCGGTCAACGCCGACAGTCTCTCGGCCGCCGCCGCGTTGGTTTCAAGGTTATTGCTCATCAAACACTCCAAATAACTTTTTCACTGACGTTCTCAGCAACGCGCGTTACCAACGATGGCCCTGACGCGCGTCAAGCAACGGTTTCAGACGCTGAGAAATTGCTTCTCGCGCTCGGAAGATTCGAGAACGGACCGTGCCGATCGGACAATTCATCAGCTCGGCTATTTCCTCGTACGTCAAACCTTCAATTTCTCGAAGCGTGATGGCCTGGCGCAAATCGTCAGACAGCGCATCTATGGCAGAGTTCACTGTGGCGGCAACTTGTTTGCTCGCCAGCAAAGATTCAGGCGTTTCGCCGTCGGTGGCGTCGTTCTGTGCACTGGGGGCGTCGTCGTCATCATCTTTGGAAGCGCGGGCCGATTCAGTGACCAGAAGGTCGCGCTTGAGCTCGCCCATGGCCTTCTTGGCGGTGTTCACCGCAATGCGGTAAAGCCAGGTGTAGAAAGCGCTCTCGCCTCGAAATTTGGGGATGGCGCGGTAAGCACGGATAAAGGTTTCCTGAGCGATGTCGGGCACCAGATCGACATCACGCACCATGCGACCGATGAGCCGTTCGATACGCCGCTGGTACTTGACCACCAGCATTTCAAACGCCTTCACGTCGCCTCGTTTCACGCGCTCTACCAGCGGCGCATCTGCGTCAGGGGCATTCATTCGGTCGGCAAGAGCGGATCAGTTGTCGGTCCAAGCTCGGCGGGCCTTGTCGAATAAACAGCGCAACGAAAACCGTGCCAAGACTCGGAAAGGCCGCCGCGCTGAACCGCCAACCAACGCATCGGGCGCACGAAACCTAGCTTCGGCGATTGCTCTTGAAGACGAAAACTCAACAGCATCCAGGGACCCAGATCGATCAATACGGCAAGTTGTCCCGACCAAGGCTCCTCGCCGATCGAAGCGGCAGGTCCCAAGCGCCAAGTTTCGGTGTCCCAGCGCAAACTCATGTGTTCGCTGTGCGTTGCCGCAACCCCGAGGCACACAAGGACGGCATTGACCGTCACTGCCAGCAGCCACGTCATCGCTGTCTTCGGTTCGCTGCCGCTTGCGCACCATGCCAACGTACAAATGGAAGCGACCACCGTCAACGTCCCCACGCCGGTTCTCCACACAGCGAAGTGTTGCAGGTTGACTTGAAAGGCAGGAGATGCGCGCATAGAGGCGAACTTGCGCCGGATTCAGACGCGCTTGAATACCAAAGTGCCGTTTGTGCCGCCAAAACCAAAGTTGTTTTTAACGGCGTAATCGATCTTCATCTCTCGGGCGGTGTTGGCGCAGTAGTCCAAGTCGCACTCCGGGTCTTGGTTGAAGATGTTGATGGTCGGCGGCGAAATCTGGTGGTGAATTGCCAGCGCCGTGAACACCGACTCGATCCCGCCCGCGCCCCCCAAAAGATGACCCGTCATGGATTTGGTGGAGTTGACCACCAGTTTTTTGGCATGGTCACCGAAGGCTAATTTAAGCGCGTTGGTTTCATTCAAATCACCCAGCGGCGTAGACGTTCCGTGTGCGTTGACGTACTGCACTTGATCGGCATTGATGCCGGCGTTGCGCAAGGCCGCATTGATTGATCGCTTCGGGCCGTCGGTGTTAGGGGCCGTCATGTGATGCGCATCCGCACTCATGCCAAAACCACTGAGCTCGGCATAAATTTTTGCACCGCGTTTTTTGGCGTGTTCGTATTCTTCGAGCACCAAAACCCCTGCGCCCTCGCCCAAGACAAAACCGTCGCGGTCCTTGTCCCAAGGACGAGAAGCGCTCTGCGGGTCGTCGTTGCGGGTCGACAGCGCCCGTGCTGCCGCGAAACCGCCCACACCGAGCGGCGACACGGTCGACTCTGCTCCGCCTGCAATCATGACGTCGGCGTCGCCGTACTCAATCAGACGACCCGCTGCTCCGATGCTGTGCAAACCTGTGGTGCACGCCGTGACGATGGCCAAGTTAGGGCCCTTGAAACCGTAGATGATCGAAACATGGCCCGAGATCATGTTGATGATGGAGGCGGGCACAAAAAACGGCGTGATCCTTCGCGGCCCGCGGCTCACCAATTCAGCGTGGGTGGCTTCAATCAACGGCAAGCCGCCAATCCCCGACCCCACCAGCACGCCTATTCGTTCAGCTTCATCTTCGCTCAGTAAGTCGTTGGTCTGTAGACCAGCGTCTCGCACTGCTTGGATCGCCGCCGCCAAGCCGTAGTGAATGAACGTGTCCATGTGACGTGCATCCTTGGCCGGGAAGTACTCCTGGACATTGAAGCCTTTGACTTCGCCCGCAAATCTGCAAGCAAAGTTGGACGCATCGAACTTGGTGATATCGGCAATGCCCGAGCGACCCGCCAACACATTGGCCCAGCCTTCAGATACCGAGTTGCCTACTGGGCTGATGAGCCCAAGGCCTGTGACTGCAACGCGACGACGAGTCATTTATTAACCGATGGAATCAAGCCTTATGGTGCTTTTGCGCGTAATCAATCGCCAGTTGGACCGTGGTGATTTTTTCGGCTTCCTCGTCGGGGATCTCGATGCCGAACTCGTCTTCGAGCGCCATCACCAATTCAACGGTGTCAAGGGAATCAGCCCCCAAGTCAGCGACGAAAGCCTTCTCGTGAGACACATCGGCCTCGGGTACGCCAAGTTGTTCGGCAATGATTTTCTTGACGCGGGATTCGATATCGCTCATGACTCCTCCTGGAGTGTTGTCTGAAACAGGCCCGGATTCTAAAGGTTGCAAACTGTCTTCTCTGAGGACTTCTTGAAGACGATTCGCACACAGGTTCCGGCCGGGCAATCCGGATCACTGACGCAGCGCAAACCGTCCAACGGGAGCGCCGTGTTTTAAAAAAATCAATTCATGTACATGCCGCCGTTCACATGCAACTCGGTGCCGGTGATGTAGCCCGCCTCGGCAGACGCCAAGAAAGCCACAGCGTGAGCAACGTCGCTCACCGCACCCAAACGACCCAAGGGGATTTGCGCCATCAGGGAGCTTTTTTGCTCCGCGTTCAAAGCATCAGTCATGTCGGTGGCAATGAAGCCAGGCGCAACGCAATTGACTGTGATTCCGCGACTCCCTAATTCACGTGCCAAAGCACGCGTCATGCCAGCGACTCCCGCCTTGGCGGCTGCGTAGTTGGCTTGCCCCGCATTGCCGCTGGCTCCGACCACCGAAGTGATGTTGATGATGCGGCCGTACCGCTGCTTCATCATTGGCCGCATCACGGCTCGGCTCATGCGAAAAACGGCCTTGAGGTTGGTGTCAATGACGGAATCCCAGTCGTCGTCTTTCATTCGCATAGCCAAGGCGTCGCGAGTGATGCCGGCGTTGTTGACCAGCACTTGCAAGTGGCCGCCGTCTTTACTGAGTTGATCGTTGTTGATTTGCGCCAACAACGCGTCGATACCTTCGCCGTCATTCACGTTCAAACACACGCCTCGGCTGCCGGCATAAGCCCCCAGCGCTTCAGTGATGGCAGCCGCACCAGCTTCAGTGGTCGCGGTGCCAACGACGGTGTAGCCGCGGGCAGCCAATTCCAATGCGATGCCACGCCCTATTCCGCGCGAGGCACCAGTGACTAAAGCGAAACCTGTTGTTTGCGGCTGCTTTTGCGAATTCGTCTGCAATTTCATCTGCGAATCGGTACTCATAAAAGCATTGCCTTCACGTCCATCATGGAACTGGGGTCACGCAATGTTGCGGTCATGATGTTTGGATCGATACGTTTGATCAAGCCCGCCAGTACCGAACCAGAGCCGCACTCAATGACGTGATTCAAACCGCGAGATTGCAATGCTTGAATCGTTTCAACCCAGCGAACCGGACCGAAAGCCTGTCGGTAAAGAGCGTCGCGAATGCCGTCAACGTCAGTTTGAAATGCCACGTCAATGTTGTTGACCAGCGCGATTTTGGGTGGACCCAGATTCACCGAGTTCAAGTGCTCTTTTAAGCGTTCGGCGGCAGAACGCATCAAGCTGGAATGAAACGGTGCCGACACCGCCAATAACAGCGCGCGTTTGGCACCCTTGAATTTCAACAGTTCGCAAGCGGCATCCACACCGGCTCTACTTCCAGAGATAACCGTTTGCTTCGGGTCGTTGAAGTTCGCGGCTTCGACGAGCAGAACGTTCAGGGCTGTTACTTCTGCGCAACCGTCGATCACGGTTTGCGCGTCCAAACCCAGGATCGCAGCCATCGCGCCGGTACCTATGGGGACAGCATCCTGCATCGCCTGTGCGCGAAAACGCACCAACGGCAGTGCTTCTGTCAACGTGAGCGATCCCGCCGCTACCAAGGCGCCGTATTCACCGAGCGAATGCCCTGCCACTGCCGAAGGTTGCAACCCAGTTTCAGCTATCCAAGCTCGAAAGCATGCGATCCCGGCGGTCAACATCACGGGCTGTGTGTGCGTGGTCAGGTCGAGTAGGTCTTTTGGGCCTTCGCGAATCAGGGCGGCAACGTCGAAATGGAGGGCCTCAGAAGCTTCAGCCAGCGTTTGACGGACGGCTTCGTTGTTACCCCAAGCGTCTAGCATGCCGACCGATTGCGAGCCTTGTCCGGGGAACACAAAGGCAAATGACGTCATCTTCAATTTTTAATTGGCCAGCAAAAAGTAGTCGACGGGTGTTCAGTGAATGTTCAGTACTCGACCAGCACCGCGCCCCATGTAAATCCGCCGCCGACACCTTCAAGCATGAGCGTGTGACCGCGCTGGATCTTGCCGCTTCGCACCGCAGAGTCCAAAGCCAAAGGAATGGACGCAGCCGACGTATTGCCATGCTGATCGACGGTCACAACCACTTTGTCCATGCTGAGCTTCAATCGTTTAGCCGTGCTTTGCATGATCCGGATGTTGGCCTGGTGAGGAATCAACCAATCTATATCGGCCGCTGTTTTACCCGCCTTCGCAAGCACCGAACGAGCAACATCTTCGAGCACGCCAACCGCAAGCTTGAACACCGCCTGGCCGTCCATTTTGAGCAACGGATCGCCCAAAATTTGTCCTCCCGACACCGAGCCTGGCACGCACAAAATGCCGACATGCCGTCCGTCCGCGTGCAACTCGGTCGCCAAAATTCCGGGCTTGGCACTCGCTTCAAGCACCACCGCTCCCGCACCGTCACCGAATAGAACGCAGGTTGTGCGATCTTCAAAATCGAGAATGCGTGAAAACACTTCGGCTCCGATCACCAAAGCTTTGCTCGCCGAACCCGTTTTGATCATGGCATCGGCCACACTGAGCGCATAAACAAAGCCGGAACAGACCGCTTGCAAATCAAATGCTGGGCAGCCTTGGATTCCTAGTTTTTGTTGAACGATGCATGCACTCGACGGAAAGATCATGTCGGGGGTTGACGTGGCAACTATGACGAGGTCGATGTCTTGCAGATTGCATCCCGCTGCGTCAATGGCCAGCCGGGCCGCACTTACCGCCAAATCACTGACCATGACGCCATTGGCTGCAAAGTGCCGCGCCTTTATGCCGGTTCTGTCAACGATCCATTCGTCTGAAGTCTCGACGCCTTGGGCCGCCAACTGTTCTGCGAGCGCTTGATTTGTCAGGCGGTTGGGAGGCAAGAAACTACCAGTGCCAGCGATTCGGGAATATCTAGTCGCTTCAAACGGCATCGGAACGTCAGAAGTGGGCGCCGTATTCATGCGACTCGCGAATTTCCGAGCATTGAAACGACTTTCGTGCCCACCCCAGAATCAATTGAGGCATCCGCAGCCGCTGACGGCATAGCTTGCAAGGTTTCGAGGATGCGATCGTGAACCCGTTCAAGCAAGCCGTTGCGGGCAGCGTCGTAAGCGCGGTTCAAGGCTTGCTCAAATGCAAAGGCATCGGCTGAGCCATGACTCTTGAAAACCAAACCTCGCAATCCAAGCAAAGCGGCGCCGTTGTAACGCCGGTGGTCTACACGGGCTTTAAAGTGGTTTAGAACCGGCATAGCTACTACTGCGGCAAGCTTGGTGAAGATATTGCGTGTGAATTCTTCTTTGATGAGCTTGGACAACATCGAAGCGAGCCCTTCGGCCGTCTTCAGCGCAACGTTTCCGACAAAGCCGTCACAGACAACAATGTCCGTGGTGGCTTTAAAAATGTCGTTACCTTCAACGTTGCCGTAAAAGTTGATGTGTCCTTCGGCGGAGGCTTGTCGAAGCAACTCTCCGGCTCGCTTGATCACTTCACTGCCTTTGATAGCTTCTTCACCAATATTCAGCAAACCCACGCTTGGGTTTTCCAAACCTTCGATCGCCGCAACCAAAGCACATCCCATCACCGCGAATTGGAGCAAATGCTCAGCAGTGCAATCAATGTTGGCACCAAGGTCAAGTACCGTAGTTCCGCCTTGACGTGCGCTCGGCATGACGGCTGCTATGGCTGGACGATCTATTCCTTCAAGCGTTTTCAGGACATATCGTGAAACCGCCATCAGCGCGCCGGTGTTGCCGGCTGACACGCAAGCCTGTGCTGCGGAAACGCCGCTGCCAGGACTTACTTTGACTTGATTGACGGCAACTCGCATAGACGAGTTTTTTTTACGGCGCAGGGCAACTTCAATGGAGTCGTCCATTTCGACGACTTCAGAGGCGGGAACTACAGTCACTTGGGACCAGCCTGCGCACGCCGATAAAGCGTGTTCATTGCCAACAAGGATCAACCTTGCTTCGGGGTGGGCCGCCAAAAACGATTTACAGGCTGGCAGGATCACAGACGGCCCGTGATCACCGCCCATGCAGTCCACGGATATGGTCACCGGCATGCGTTTCAATGTACTGACCAATCTGCGAGCGGTACGTACAGTTCAATTGAGGCTGACAACAGCTTCATGTCTGCGTCAGAAACTCAGCAAGCAACCCTTGCCCCAGGAATCAGGCGTCAGCCTTGGTTTTCATCACCTTGCGCCCGCGATAGAAACCGTTGGGGCTGATGTGGTGCCGCAGATGAACTTCTCCCGAAGTCTGTTCAATTGCGGTGCCTGGGTTTGAAAGCGCGTAGTGGGCGCGATGCATGCCGCGCTTGGAAGGCGACTTCTTGTTTTGTTGAACGGCCATATATTTCTCCTTTGACCTTGGCGGTAGGCCTCCACACATGGGAAGGCGCAATACGTATAACTTTGTCCGCCGCAGAATGAATTGCGCTTTGCTTCAACTGCGAAGCGTTGCATAGATAAGCCCGTGAGTCTAGCATGGTGAAAACCGCCTGCTGCAACTGAGTGCGCCGTCTTGCTGAGACGTCGTCAATTCAAAAGCTTGTCGAGTTTGAGTTGGGCCAATGCGGCGAATGGATTTTCGCGAACGGCTTCTGCCTCGTTGTTGATGCTCATATCGCTCTTCAACAAAGGCTGCGGGCACACCTCATGTCGCGGGACCAACGGCAATTCAAGCAACAACTCGTCTTCAATCAGCTCGCGCACATCCAAGTGTCGGCTCAACGCAAGAACGTCTTCTTCGGTCTGCGCGTCCAGTTTGGACGCGGCCGCCTCGCCATGCACAAACCTGAAGCTGCGTTTCGCGGTTATTTGTGTTGATATGTCCTGCAAACAGCGTTGACAAGTCAGCACCACATTGGCACTAGATTGCAAGTGAAGCCAAATCTCGGGTGGCCCCGAACGCGCAGCACGGATTTCGCCCCGAACGCGCCAAGTGGCAAAAGACGGCGCGTCAAGCGCCTGTTGCGAGTGACTTGATTCGAGCAGTCGCGGCAAAGAACTCAAAGGCCATTCGCCTTGGAGCGATTGCTCGTTTTTCGCAAACGCTTCCACGCTCAGCTGTAAGGGGTCAAAAGCAGGTTGGGCCATGAGCTTGAGTGTATTCGGCCACTTCAGATACACATGCGTACGGTGGGAGAATCAGAGGGATGAGCCCGCCAATTGCATTGATTCTGGGGTCGACTTCCCGCTACCGCCGAGAGTTGCTAAGTCGCCTAATGCTGCCATTTACCGTGGTCGCACCCAACGTGGATGAGACACCGCAAATAGGCGAAGCACCTGGGGCTTTGGCCCAGCGACTGGCTTTAGAAAAGGCGCTCGAGGTGGCGAGGCGATTTCCCGGCGCGGTAGTGATCGGCTCAGATCAAGTTGCCGACTTGCATGGAGAGCCCATTGGCAAACCCGGAGACCATGCGCGCGCGACCGCGCAGCTCAGGCGCATGAGCGGGCAATTCGTGGTGTTTCAAACTGCGGTTGCTGTCGCGCGTGCAGACATCGGTTTTTCGCGATCGGCGCTCATACCGGTGACGGTTAAGTTTCGAACATTGAGTGACGTGGAAATTGAGCGTTATTTGCAAATAGAGGCACCCTACGACTGCGCAGGAAGTGCCAAGTCAGAATCATTGGGAATTGCGTTACTGGACGCCATCGAGTCATCGGACCCCACAGCATTGGTTGGTCTGCCTCTGATTCAAACCTGTGCACTGCTGCGACTTGCAGGCATTGACCCGCTGGTGCCACGCGTGCCATGACTTTCGTCAACCAGCACCCGACAGGCAAAGGGAAGGTGTACCTTGTGCCGAACTCCTTGGATTTTGGCGTCGACCTGGGCGCTGCAACGCCCGATTTGCAAGCGGTGCTCCCACTTCAAGTGATACACATCGCATCGCAGCTCGGGCATTGGGTGGCTGAGAACGCCAAGACAACCCGGGCGTTCTTAAAGCGCGTAGACGCATTGGTGCCACTGAAAAAACCTCTGCAAGCTATTAGCATTGTCGAGCTGCCACGTGCTCAGAAAGGCCAGAAATTGCCTACTGACGAAACGCTCAATGCCGCACTTTCCGCAACCCTTGATTTGCTGCTGGCGCCGGCGCTGGAGGGCGTCGACGTTGGCTTGATTTCAGAAGCTGGCTTGCCTGCAATAGCCGATCCAGGCTCCGCCTTGGTGTCAGCTGCGCACCGACTCGGTATCGTTGTCTTGCCTTTGTCGGGACCCAGCTCATTGATGATGGCGCTGTCAGCCAGCGGCTTGAATGGTCAGAGCTTTGCCTTCGTCGGCTACCTGCCTGTGGACAGCGCTCAGCGCACAAGCCGTGTGCGTGAGTTGGAGGCGCTGTCCAAACGCTTCCAGCAGACTCAGATGATGATCGAGACTCCTTACCGAAACCAGGCACTGCTAGGTGCCTTGCTGGCCAGCTTGAGTCCCAACTGCAAATTGAGCGTGAGTTGCGGTTTGACGATGCCTGATGGCTGGACTCGTACCGACCGAGTCGGCGACTGGAGACGCAAACCCGCCAGCCTGTCGAACAGCGTTCCTGCGGTATTTGCGCTGCTCGCCGACTAACCGCTGTGCTCATGCGTTCGGCTCAACCGGTCACTTCAACCGGTGGCTTGCTCTGCAGACGCGACGCGCTCTGCGCTGGGCTCAATTGACGCGACTTTTGCGCCAAACAAAGCTGCAACTTTGCGTTTAGGCTTGATGTTGGGAGACACGCCGCGCGCCGCGAAACCTGCGCTGGGTGCCTTGCTGTCCCACGAGGCGTCTGCCGTCTCACTTGCCTCGTAAGGCTTGTCAAAAAACGGGTCGCTGGAGGGCTTGGGCGCGAAAGACCTGAGACGCGGTGTGTAGGCGGGCGCTGAGCCTTGACTTCCCTCACTGCTCGGCCTCGTGTCGCGCGCATCGGTTTCATCCATGCGTTTAGGGCGTTCGCTTCGTTCGCTGTGCATTTCGCGTGGTTCGCGGCGTGGATGCATATCGCCCAACTCAAGCGGGTCAAGGTCAATCTTCTTCTTGATCAACTTTTCGATGTCGCTGACCAAGCGTGCGTCGTCACGCGTGACCAAGGTCACCGCCAAGCCTGATGCGCCAGCTCGACCGGTGCGTCCGATTCGGTGCACATAGTCTTCGGCGTTGAAAGGAACATCAAAGTTGAAGACTGCCGGCAAGTCGGCGATGTCCAGACCGCGAGCCGCGACATCGGTTGCCACCATCACGTCCACGTCGCCCTTTTTAAACGCGTCCAGCGCTTTGAGTCTTTCGTCTTGAGATTTATCGCCATGCAAGGCGGTGGTTCGCAAACCGTCTCGCTCAAATGAACGCGCCAGTCGTGCGCAGCCCAATTTTGAATTTACAAAAATCAGAGCTTGGGTGATACCTCGATCTTTCAAGACCTTGAGCACCGCGGCGCGTTTGTCGTCGGTGCCCACGCTGTAAAAGCGCTGCTCGACCGTGCTGGCTGTGGCGTTGGGGCGCGCAACTTCCACCAGCAATGGGTTTTGCAAATAGCTTTCGGCAAGGCGTTTGATCTCGGGCGAGAAAGTGGCCGAAAACAGCAATGTCTGTCGAGCTTTGGGCAGGTAGCTGAGGATGCGTTGCAAATCGGGCAGAAACCCGATGTCCAACATGCGGTCAGCCTCGTCGAGCACCACATACTCAACTTGGCTCAAATTGCAGTTTTTTGCCTCGATGTGGTCAAGCAATCTGCCTGGCGTCGCAACCAGCACTTCGACGCCAGCCTTCAGTTCCAAGGTTTGGGGTTTCATGTCGATGCCGCCGTAAACCACTGCAACACGCAGTTTGGTTTGTGCCGCGTAGCTCTTGATGTTGGCGGCAACCTGATCGGCCAGCTCCCGCGTTGGCGCATTGACCAATGCTCTGACTGGGTGCCTTGCCGGCGACACGCTGGCCGTCTCGTGACGCAGCATTTTGTGCAGCAGCGGTAAAGAGAAAGCAGCCGTTTTCCCGGTTCCGGTTTGAGCCGCTCCCATCACGTCACGCCCCGCCAAAACAATCGGTATGGCCTTTGCCTGAATCGGCGTCATCACGGTATAGCCTTGCTCAGCTACCGCGCGTTGCAGGCTATCTGCCAACCCGACGCTGGAGAATTCAAGCGAAATTGGTGGCTCGTTGTCGGCCAACACGGTATTGTCTAAAGCGATGGCGTCAGGATTCAGCATGTTTTCGGTCATTTACAGATTATCGCCCGTCGCCGCAGCCCTGCCTCAGGCCGGCATTCCGCCATATTTAAGATTGAATTGCGGGCCGACACGGTCCGATTCGTTGCCCACTCCAACCGAGCTCCTGAGATGAAAGTAACCCCCACTGCCATAGACGGCGTGCTGATCCTCGAGCCCAAAGTGTTCGGCGACTCACGCGGTTTTTTTGTGGAAAGTTTTAATCAAAAAATCTTCAATGAAGCGGTGGGCGACAACATCGTCTTTGTTCAAGACAACCATTCCCGTTCCGGCCAAGGGGTGCTGCGCGGCCTGCACTTCCAGGTGCCACCGCATGCGCAGGGCAAACTTGTCCGTGTCACGCACGGCAGCGTATTCGACGTCGCGGTTGACATCCGTCCTGGCAGCGCCACCTTTGGAAAATGGGTCGGCGTGGAACTCACCGGCGAAAACCATCGCCAGTTGTGGCTGCCCCCAGGCATGGCGCACGGGTTCTTGGTCACCAGCCCGAGTGCCGATTTTTTGTACAAAACCACCAACTTCTACGCCCCGCAGTCTGAAGGCTGCGTGCTTTGGTCAGACCCGACTGTCGGCATCACGTGGCCTGATGTCGGCTCGACCGTCCAGCTGGCCGCGAAAGATCTTGACGCGCCCCTTTTGGCCCACGCGCGCGCCTTCACAAGCGAAACGACGACTCAGCAATACCAAGCATTCACCTGATCGCGGCGCTTGCACAGGTCGCCCCGGAAAAGCGCGTTTTACGTCACTGTGAGCCGAGAGCCAGTCCATGCTTGATTTCACTTCACCCACCGTTGCCGTGATCGGCTTGGGCTACGTCGGCCTCCCGCTGGCGGTTGAATTTGGCAAACAGTTCCGCACCATCGGACTCGATTTGGCGGCACACAAAATAACGGCCTACAAAAAGTTCATTGATCCGACTGGGGAATTGTCCAGCGCTGACCTTCGCGCAGCCAAGCAACTCAATTACTCCAGCGACCCCGCCTCGTTGGCCGAGGCCGACTTCCTGATCGTTGCAGTGCCCACGCCAGTCGACGATGCCCATCGACCCGATTTCACGCCGTTGATCAAAAGCTCAGAAAGTGTGGGTCGGCATATCAAGCGCGGTGCCATCGTCGTCTTCGAATCTACGGTTTACCCAGGCGCGACCGAAGAGGTTTGCATCCCGATCATTGAGCGCCTGTCCGGCTTGAAATGGAAGACAGATTTTTTTGTGGGCTACAGCCCTGAGCGAATCAACCCAGGCGACAAAGAACGCACGCTCACCAAGATCAAAAAGGTGGTGTCGGGCGACACGCCCGAGACGCTGGAAATCGTGCGGCGCATGTACGCCAGCATCATCACGGCGGGAACCTACTCGGCCAGCAGCATCAAGGTGGCAGAGGCTGCAAAGGTGATCGAAAACACGCAACGCGACTTGAACATCGCATTGATGAACGAGTTGGCGATCATCTTCCACAAGATCGGCATCGACACGCTGGAAGTGCTTGAAGCGGCTGGCAGCAAATGGAATTTTTTGCCATTCCGCCCTGGCTTGGTCGGCGGTCATTGCATAGGCGTGGACCCTTACTACCTGACCTTCAAAGCTGAAATGCTGGGCCACCATCCGCAAGTCATTTTGGCGGGCCGCCGCATCAACGACAGCATGGGCAAGTACATCGCCGAACAGACGGTGAAACAAATGATTGCGGTCGGTTTGCCCGTCAAGGGCGCCGATGTGATCGTGCTCGGCTTGACCTTCAAAGAAGACTGCTCTGACCTGCGCAACAGCAAAGTCATTGACGTCATCAACGAGCTTAAAACCTACGGTGTGAACGTGCACGTCCATGACCCGATTGCCGCCGCCAATCAAGCCCTGCACGAATACGGGGTGACGTTGAAGTCTTGGGCGGATTGGCCCAAGGCGCACGCCGTGGTGGCCGCCGTATCGCACCGCGAATACAAGGCCATGTCTGCCACCCAGATCCAAGCTGTCGCGGTTCCTGGCGCGTTGTTTGTCGACGTCAAGTCGGCCTTCAACGCGCAGGACTTGAGCGCAGCGGGCATAAGCGTGTGGCGTTTGTGAACCCGACCTGACAGCCGAATCAACGCCAATGAATGCGCCAATGACGCCTTACGCTGACCTAAAAACTCGCTTGGCGCAAGCGCCACGCACTTGGCTGATCACGGGCGCGGCCGGCTTCATCGGGTCGAACTTGTTAGAGACGCTTCTCAAGCTGAACCAACACGTTGTGGGTTTGGACAACTTCGCCACAGGGCACCAACACAACCTGGACGAAGTGCAACGCTTGGTCACGCCAGAACAATGGCAGCGCGTCAAGTTCATCCAAGGCGATATTCGCAAAATTGAAGATTGCCGCGATGCCTGCGAAGGTATCGACTATGTGTTGCACCAAGCCGCCCTTGGCAGCGTGCCGCGCTCGGTGGCCGACCCCGTTTTGACCAACAGCACAAACGTCACTGGCTTCTTGAACATGCTGGTGGCAGCGCGCGACAAAGGCGTAAAACGCTTCGTGTTTGCGGCTTCCAGCAGCACCTACGGAGACCACCCCGCGCTTCCGAAGGTGGAGGCCGTCATCGGTCGCCCGTTGTCGCCCTACGCCGTCACCAAATTGGTCAATGAGCTTTACGCCGATGTATTTGCGCGGAACTACGGTTTTGAGTTCATTGGCTTGCGCTACTTCAACGTTTTTGGCCAGCGCCAAGACCCCAACGGAGCCTACGCTGCGGTGATCCCAAAATGGATCTCTTTGATGCTTGCCGACAAAGTGGTGGTCATCAACGGCGACGGCGAGACCAGCCGTGATTTTTGCTATGTCGAGAATGCGGTACAGGCCAATTTATTGGCTGCCACAGTCACCGATGCAGCCGCGGTCAATCAAATTTTCAACGTGGCGGCGGGCGACAGGACCAGCTTGAACCAACTTTACGCGGCACTCAAAAGCGGCTTGGCGTCGCGATTTCCCCACCTGAATAACGCGCAACCAGAGTACCGGGACTTCCGGGCTGGCGATGTGAGGCATTCACTGGCCGACATCGGCAAAGCCGTATCGATGCTCGGCTATACGCCCTCGCATCGAGTGAGCGAAGGTTTGGCAGTTGCGATGGAGTGGTACGTGAGACACCGCTGATATGACGAGGCAGGCACTGTGCGTTGTTTGGGACACGCGAAACAGCGTGATCTACAGGTCCGGCCCGGCTGTCTACAAGTCGTACCACCCGAATCCGATCACAGCGGCGCGCTGCTTGCCCTCAGCGTTGCGCAACTGCTGCAAACTGAAGTCGACCGCAAATTTGTCACGCTTTAGCCAGTGACGCACGCCACCATGCAGCAGCGTAGTGCGGTCTTCGCGGCCGAGTTCCATAAAAAGCCGTGTTCGAGTTCCGAGCTTGTGTTCGAAGGCGCCGGACGCCACCCATTCGCGCCTCTCATCTCGCCGCTTCTGTAGGCCTGCGTTGATGTGCAGCATGGCATCGCCCTCTCGAAGCACCAGGCTGTAGGGCAGCTTGATGCTCCATTGCTGCGTGCGCCAGCTCGACCCAACGGCACTCGATGCAGACACTGACAGATCCACCCCCCAGCCCCAGCCATCACGACCTATTCGCTTGAACAGGTGTTTGAACTCCAATTCCAGCTCTTGCGCCTTTTCACCTGATTCACGGTCTCGCACGCGTGACCGTTCAATTTGAATTGACGTGGTGGGATTGAAACCGTACTCCGCAGCCACGCTCAAACCTTGCTGTGACTTGCTGCGCTGCCACCATGTCTCTACAGCCCACACACCGTCATCGTCTTCTTCAGCCGCAGCGCTCGAGGTCACTAAAAATGGACGGTCTGATGCTTGCGCAGCGCTTGCGGTCAAGGCGGCCGCAAAAGCTGCCGCCATCGCACGCAAGGTGCGAAAAACAGAAGCCTTGTGATTTACCGGTAGCACTAAAACCCTGCGCTGTAGCGCAGGCTCAGCGAAGCACTGCGCGGAGCGGCGGGTTCGAAATAACGGGCGTTTCCGTCGTTGACGATGACACTGCCAACGTGACTGCGATTGCTCACGTTATCGATTCGAGCTAGCAGCTCTAGTCTGCGGCCCGCATCAATACTTTGGCCCGTGTTTTGCCGTGCATTTTGGCCGAGCAGCCAAGTGTGCGATGCGCGCAAACTGGCCTCGCCGAAGCCACCCGCAAAGTCGCTGTTCACATCGTTGACCGGCATGCGGCCTTGGGCTCGCCATTCCAGCGCAAAGGTGGTCGGTTGTCCGGCCCAAGGCTGCCACGCCAACTCACTGAAGGCGCTTTTGGCGATGGTGCCGGCAATGCGGTTGCCGCTGGGCACGGCCAAAGTCGGCGCGGTGCAAGGCGTACCAGCACAGGTCAAAAAGTTATCTGTGTAAGTGGCGTTCAGTGCTGTCAAGGCCATTTGCCAACGCAGACTTTTAAGCACTTGCCAGCTCAAGCCCACCTCCAAACCCTGGCGCTGGGTGCGGCCCACGTTTTGGAAACTGCTGCGTCCGCCGCTGTTCGTGAGCACGCCAATTTCGTTCTCGGTTTTGGCTTGAAACAGCGTCGCATCAATGTTGATACTGCCGGTGTTCCAACGCACACCTGCCTCCATTTGTTGGCTGGTTTGCGGCAGCAAATTGGTGTTGAAACCGGCAGAGCCGTCGGCGCGATAGGCCAGCTCATTCAAGGTAGGCGACTCAAAACCGCGTCCAGCACTCACATGAACCGCCAGCCCCGGTTGCAACTTCCAACGCAGTCCGATCACAGGGTTCGTGTAGTTGAATTTCAGCGCACCTGAATCGTTGCCGTTGGCAAGGTAGCGGTCGGTGGCACTGAAGCGCACGTTGCCTGTACGCACGCCGCCTGTGGCGCTGACGGCATCTGTGAGCTTGGCTTCTGCCTGTGCAAACAGGTCACGCGTCTCCACCAGGTTGGTCTCGTCGCGGCGCTGTTTACCGGTCACGCCCAGCACCTGCGCAGCACCGGCGCCAGTGAAGTTCTCGAAGCCTCGGCGCTCATCGGTTTGCTGCTCTGTTGCGGCGCCCACCACGAGGTCCACACGTCCGAATTGAAAGGTCAGTCGGGCGTCAATACCGTGGTACTCGCGGTCGAAATCGACGACGCCACCACCGTTTTTGGGCGCGCTTTGCGTGGCGGCCGGGATGGCCTGCCACTGCGTAACGCCACGCGAACCGCCGTACACCGTGACAGCGCTTTCGCGAAGCGCCGAAGCTGCGTCGAAAGCATGTTCCCAGCGTGCACCTGCCTGGCTCTGGCGTGCGGTTTTGCGGGTGTTGAATTGCTCCGCCACCGCTGCGGTTTGACGCGGGTTGGCATCGATCTGGGCGCGCGTCAAACCCAAGGGGTCGCTGGCCACCTGGGTGATGTCGCTCATCAGGACCGTCACGCGGTCTTGGGCGCTGCGCCAGCCCACGCGCAAATTGCCCAGCGTGCGCTGCGCTTCCGAATGAGGGCGGAAGCCGTTAACCTCAAATTTAGAGACTTGCGCTTTGATGTCGAGGGCTTCGCCCAGCGGTGCCTGCACGCCCAAACGCAATTGCTTCAAACCGAAGCTGCCGGCGTCAACATCGACGTTGAAGCGAGGCGCCGTGGGCACGCTGCCGAAAAGCGAAATCACTCCTCCGGAGCTGTTGCCGTAAAGGACTGAAAACGGACCTCGCAGCACCTCGACGCGCTTCGCGCCGGCCAGGTCGAAGTGCGTCACCTGACCTTGGCCGTCAGGCATGCTGGCGGGTATGCCGTCGGTGTACAGCCGCAGGCCGCGCACGCCAAAGGCAGAACGTGCGCCGAAGCCACGAGAGCTGATTTGCAGGTCTTGCGCGTAGTTGTTGCGGTTGTTGATGGTCAAACCCGGCACTCGTGCCAAAGCTTCCGACAAGTTGACCATCGCCCCGCCCGCCCGGATGGCGTCCGCCCCGACGGCGTCGATGGCGTATGGCGCATCGGCGATGCGGCGCTCGGTGACCGAGCCGCTGACGACCACGGTGTCCAGGCGTGAGGCTTCTTGCGCAAAAGACTGCGTGGTTGCGAAGACTGCCCCGCTGATAAAAGTCCCGATGTGCGTTTTGATGCTAAGTCTCAGGAGCACTTTCATGCCCTCGCACTTGCACAAACAGCACCGCTGACGATGTTGCTGCTGCTGACGGGCATGGCAGAACCCTCTTTCTTTTGCGTCAAAGCGACGCCGTTTTTCACAGCGATGATTTCGCCAATGATGGACACCGCAATCTCAGCGGGCGTCTTGCTGCCAAGGTCTAGGCCTATGGGGCCGTGCAAGCGGTCGATTTCAGCGGCTGACAAATCGAACAGCGCCAAGCGTTCTTTGCGCACCGCCGTGTTGCTGCGCGAACCGAGCGCACCAACGTAAAAGGCGGGCGACTTCAGCGCCTCCAGCAACACCAGATCGTCCAGCTTGGGGTCGTGGGTGACGGCCACCACGGCGCTGTGCGGATCGAGCTGCAAAGCCAAAACCAAATCGTCGGGCATGGCTTTGCTGAACGTGCTGCCGGGCACGTCCCAAGTCAGGTTGTATTCCTCTCGCGGGTCGCAGCAAATCACCTCAAAGTCGAGCGCCAGCGCCATGTTTGCCAGCACGCGCGACAACTGTCCTGCGCCGATGATGAGCAAGCGCCAACGCGGGCCGAACAACGCGCGCAAATGGGTGCCGTCGAATTCAAACTTGTCGCCCCGAGAAGCAGCGTTGACGCTGACTTCGCCTGTGATCAGGCTGAGGCTGCGCGACACCAATTCATGCTTGGCCGTGCGTCCCAAAACTTCATCGATCCAGTCGATGCGGCCCAGTGGCTCCTGCACCAAGCGCAAGTTGCCGCCGCAGGGCAATCCAAAACGCGCAGCCTCCTCTTTGCTCACGCCGTAGGTGATGAGCGAAGGCTTGTCCACACGTTCGCCGTGACGAACTCGGTCTATCAAGTCGTCTTCCACGCAGCCGCCAGAGACCGAGCCAACCACCAAGCCGTCGCCGCGCAGCGCAAGCAAGGCACCAGGAGGGCGCGGGGCAGAGCCCCAGGTTTCGATCACCGTGACGAGCCACACTTTGTGCCCCTCAAGGTGCCAATCACGTGCTTGTGAAAGCACTTGCAGATCGAGGCTGTCCACGGTGGCGGTCCTTCTAGAAGATAGCGAAATTAACGATTAAAAAAATACAAAGCCGCGAGAACCACGAGCGCGCCGACGACATACCAAATGGTGTTGTTGCCAGGCGACTTGGTTTGCTCAGTTGACGCACTGGATGTGGTCGCATCATGGGTTGCTGAGTCGGTTGCCAATGCCGCCGCCGCAGCCGCATCGGCAGCAATTTGAGGATTCAGCGCCAACAGTCGCGCCTCGAACGCTTTGAAAAAATCATCGGTGATCTTGCCCGCCGCTGCGTCAATCAATCGCGAGCCAACCTGCGCCATCTTGCCGCCCACTTGCGCTCGCGCCGTGTACTTGAGCAGAGTCTGGGCGCCCTGTTCGCTGAGCGACACATCGGCCGAGCCCTTGCCGAAACCCGCCACACCGCCCTGCCCATCGAAGTTGATGGTGTAGCTGTTGGGCGCGGCAATGTTGGTCATTTGCAAATTGCCTTTGAAGCGCGCGCTGACCGGTCCCACCCGCAAGGCCACCACGGCCGCAAACGCATCAGGCCCGGTGCTGTCAAGTGACTCGCAACCCGCGATACAAGACTTCAAAACAGCGGGGTCGTTCAATGCGGCCCAGGTGTCGGGTCTGGACGCGGGGATGATTCTTTCGCCTACGAGTTCCATGAGGATTCCAAAAGTTCAGTGAGATTTAAGCGGTGAGTTTGCGCCCAAAGGGCGACGCAACGGATGCCCCAAGGGATGCCGCAAGGCTTTGGCCAAATCGGCCAAACTGGCGAGGTTGTGAACCGGCAGCATGCGATCGACGTGCGGCAGCAATGCACGGACTCCGGCGGCCTTGGGTGCAAAGCCGTCAAAGCGCAACAAAGGGTTGAGCCAGACAAGCTGGTGCGCCATGCGTTGCAGGCGGGCAGCGGCTTGTGCAAGTTGACCGTTTTCGTCGCGGTCCAAGCCGTCGGTGAGCAACAACACCGCCGCATTGCCGCCCAGCATGCGGCGCGCCCAATGTTGGTTGAACGCTTCCAGGCTGGACGCAATGCGCGTACCGCCCTTCCAGTCGTGCACCTGCTGGTCAGCTTGCGCAAGCGCCACATCTGGATCGCGATTTTTGAGGCAGCGAGTGATGTTTGTCAGGCGCGTGCCAAAGGTCAACGTTTGCACGTTGGGGTGACGCCGAGTGAGGCCGTGTACGTAGTGCAGGAACAAGCGCGAATACCGGTCCATCGAGCCCGAAATGTCCATCAACACAACCAATGGCGGTAGTTCGAAACGCGGCTGACTGTAGGCCGCCTGGAGAGACAACGCAGAGCGCGCCGAACCCAACATCGTGGCGCGCAGATCGATGCTGCCGCGTGCTGATGGCGCATGGCGACGACGCATCACCGGCGCAATGGGCATTTCCATATGTTCGGCCAGTTTCTTAGCTTGCTCGAACTCGGAGGTTGTCATGCTCTCAAAGTCGGCGCTTTGAAGCCGTTCGCTGTCGCTGAAGGTGAAGCTGGCTTCGAACTTCACTTCTTCTTTGGCTGTTTGAGGTGCAGGAGTTGGCGGCTCGACGGCACGCGGTGCGCTCAGCGCTTCTTGCAACCGATTGGCACGCTTGGGTTGGTGCTTCTCGCCTCGCCCGCTAATTTTGGGCAGCAGCGCATACATCATTTGTTCGAGCAATTTCGGGTCTCGCCAGAAGGTGGCAAACGCCGCGTCAAAGATGGTTTGCTGTTCGTGCTTGTCGAGCAGCACAGCCGACAGCGCGGCGTGCACGTCACTGCGATGGTTCAGCCCAACGGCTTCAATCGCGGCCACTGCCTGCAAGATGCGGTCCGGTCCCACCGACATGCCTGCATGTCGCAGCACCCGACCAAAGTGAACGATGTTTTCGAGGATGTAGGTTGGTTGATGCGTGTGGAGGTGGTCGGGCTGCTTCGGCTCAGAAAGCGCTTCAAACATCATCAATCCAGCAAAGCGCGAGCGCGGAGCTCGTCCAGCAACTTGCCGGTATCGCCGTTTTGCATACGCACGATGTCATCTTGGTGTTTCAGCAGCACGCCCAGCGTGTCATGCACCGTCGACGGATCAAGCGCCATGGCGTTCAGCGCAACCAATGCATTGGTCCAATCTATCGTCTCCGCCACGCCTGGCGACTTGAACAAATCCAATGTGCGCATGCGGTGCACAAACTCGACCACTTGAATGCTGAGACGTTCTGAAGCGCCGGGCGCTTTCAAACGCACGATGTGCAACTCTCGTTGCACATCGGGGAAGCCCACCCAGTGATAAAGACAACGTCGCTTCAACGCGTCATGAACTTCACGGGTGCGGTTGCTGGTGATCAGTGTGATGGGGGCCGCCACGGCTCGGATGGTGCCCAACTCAGGAACTGTGAGCTGGTTTTCGGCGAGAACTTCCAACAAAAAGGCGTCGAAGGGTTCGTCGGCGCGGTCGAGTTCATCGATCAACAGCACCGGCGACACAGGCTGCGACAAAGCCGCAAGCAGAGGCCGCTCGATGAGCATGTCGCGCGCATAAAGGTTCTTCACCAGACGATTGCGGTCTGTGTCATGTACCGCTTCGGCCAGCCGAATTTCGATCATTTGACGCGCCACATTCCACTCGTAGGCGGTCTGCGCGACGTCCAATCCTTCGTAGCACTGAACGCGCAACAAGGCGGTATTGAGACTGCGCGCCAAAACTTTGGCCAGTTCGGTTTTGCCGACTCCCGGCTCACCTTCCAAAAACAGAGGGCGCTGTAATTTCAGCGCCAGGAAGATGGAAGTGGCCAAAGACCGATCACACAAGTACTGCTCGGTTGCGAGCAGACTGATAACCGCGTCGACGCTGTCAGGCAGCGCAAGAGCGCCCGGCTGCGCTGTGGTCGCAGAGACCATCAGCGCGCCGCTCAACGAGACAGCGCAGCCGTCACCGCGCGCTGCGTCATCACCGTGATCATGGCAGCGCGGTATGCAGGTGAACCATGCATGTCGCCGTTGATACCGTCCACAGGGACCACCACAGCTTTGGCGGCGGCTGCGGTGAAACTGGCAGTCAGCGCATCTTCCATGGCCTTGACCCGGAAAACACAGCTTTTGGCACCTGTGACCGCCAAGCGGACGCCGCCGGCTCCGTGGCTCAAGAAAATTCCCACCAACGCGAAGCGCGATGCCGCCTGCTTGTACTTGATGTAGGCCGAATACTTGGGAATCGGAAAGCTCACCGCGGTGATGAGTTCGCCCGGTTGCAGCGCGGTTTCATAAAGGCCAGTAAAAAACACATCGGCCTCAATCGTTCTGCGGTCGGTGTGAACGGTAGCGCCGAGGCCTAGCAGCGCGGCTGGGTAACAAGCGGCCGGATCCGAATTTGCTACCGAACCGCCAATGGTGCCCATGTTGCGAACCATCTGGTCACCGATGCCGGCTGCCAAATCTGCCAAGCCGGGGATGGCTTTTCTGACTTCAGCTGAGGCAGCCACGGCGGCATGCGAGGTCATGGCACCAATGGTGACCGTGGTTGCATCCACCTTGATGCCTTTGAGGTCGGCCATCGCCGACAAGTCCACCAAGCGTTCGCTGCTTGAGAGACGCAGCTTCATGGCCTGGATCAAACTTTGGCCGCCAGCCAGATAACGACCGTCGTTGCCTAGACCGCCGACTGCAGCCGCGCGGGTTTCAGGGCGTTGGTAATCGAATGCATACATGGTGATGTCCTTTGCCTAGCTGTTCAATGAAGTCTGATCGGTGAACTCAGAGGGTCAAGCGATGTGGTTGGCAGCGCGCCAGACACGCTCGGCCGTGGCCGGCATGGCGATGTCGCGTACACCCAATGCGTCGGTCAGCGCGTTCATGAATGCAGGCGGTGAGCCGATGGCACCGGCCTCGCCGCAACCCTTGACGCCCAGCGGGTTGTGGGTGCAAGGTGTGATGGTGTGGTCAACCGTGAAGTTGGGCAAATCATCCGCCCGTGGCATGGTGTAGTCCATGAACGAACCCGTCAGCAACTGGCCCGATTCCACGTCGTAAGAACAACCTTCCATCATGGCTTGTCCCAAACCTTGCGCAATGCCGCCGTGGACTTGGCCCGACACGATCATTGGATTGATGATGTTGCCGAAGTCGTCTACCGCGATAAAGCTGCACACCGTGGTTTTGCCTGTTTCAGGGTCAACTTCCACCTCACAAATGTGCGTACCTGCGGGGTAGGTGAAGTTGGTGGGATCGTAAAACGCGTTTTCGTTCAGGCCGGGCTCCAGCTTGTCGAGCGGATAGTTGTGCGGCACGTAGGCGGTGAGTGACACGGTACCGAAAGGCACTTTCTTGTCGGTACCGGCAACACGGAATTCGCCATTTTCGAATTCGATGTCGGTGTCTGCAGCTTCCAGCAGGTGAGCTGCGATTTTTTTGCCTTTGGCGATGATTTTGTCCACCGCCTTGACGATAGCGGTACCGCCCACGCTGAGTGAGCGGCTGCCGTAGGTGCCCATACCGAACGGCACGCGTCCGGTGTCACCGTGGACAATCTCGATGTTCTCGACGGGTATGCCCAGTTTGGCCGCGACGATCTGCGCGAAGGTCGTTTCATGTCCTTGACCGTGGCTGTGTGAACCGGTGAATACGGTGACGGTACCGGTGGGGTGTACCCGAACTTCGCCCGCCTCAAACAAACCGGCGCGTGCGCCCAATGCACCGGCGATGTTGCTGGGTGCCAAACCGCAAGCTTCGATGTAGCAGCTGTAGCCGATACCGCGCAATTTGCCGTTTGCAGCCGACGCCGCCTTGCGGGCCGCGAAGCCCGCTACATCGGCAATGGCCATGCCTTTGTCGAGGTGGGCGTTGAAGTCGCCAGTGTCGTAAGTCAAGCCCACGGGCGTGGCGTAAGGAAACTGCGTAATGAAGTTTTGACGGCGCAGCGCGGTCGGGTCCATCTTCATTTCGCGCGCGGCTGTTTCAACAATTCGCTCGACCAGGTAGGTGGCCTCTGGACGACCCGCGCCGCGGTACGCATCGACCGGCGCGGTGTTGGTGAACACGGCCTTGACTTCGGCGTAGATGGCGGGTGTTTTGTACTGGCCTGCCAGCAAGGTGGCGTAAAGGATGGTCGGAACGCTGGAGGCAAACGTGCTGAGGTAAGCGCCCATGTTGGCGATGGTTTTTACGCGCAGCGCCAAAAAGTTGCCCTGAGCGTCCATGGCCAATTCGGCAGTGCTGGAGTGGTCGCGGCCGTGTGCGTCAGTCAGGAAAGATTCGCTGCGCTCTGCCGTCCATTTGATTGGGCGACCAACCTTCTTGCTGGCCCAAACCATGGCGGTCTCTTCAGCGTACAGAAAAATCTTGGAGCCAAAACCGCCGCCAACGTCCGGCGCAATCACGCGCACTTTCGACTCTGGAAGGCCCAACACAAAGGCACACATCAGCAGACGCTCGACGTGCGGATTTTGGTTGGACACGTACAAGGTATAGCTTTCGTCGTGGCGCGTGTACACCGCGTTGGCAGCACGCGGCTCCATGGCGTTTGGAATAAGACGGTTGTTGGCAAAGTCCAGGCGCGTCACGTGATGCGCTTTGGCGAATGCGGCGTCTACCGCCGCTTTGTCGCCGTGGCCCCAGTCGTAGCAGACGTTGTCGGTGACTTCGTCGTGCACGCTCGATCCAAAACCGTCGGCCTTGGTGATGTCGATCACAGGCGTCAGCTCTTCATACTCAACCTCGATCAGCTCGCAGGCGTCTTTGGCCTGCAAGGTGCTCTCTGCCACCACCATCGCGACCTGGTCGCCGACGTGGCGCACCTTGCCTTGGGCCAACACGGGGTGCGCTGGCTCCTTCATTGGCGTGCCGTCTTTCGAGTGGATCAACCAGCCGCACGGCAGGCCGCCAACCTTGGCTTCGGCCAAATCGGCACCCACAAAAATTTGCACCACACCCTCAGCAGCTTTGGCCTTGGTCAGATCAATGGACTTGATGCGGGCGTGCGCATAGGGCGAGCGCAGAAAAACGGCGTAGGTTTGACGCGGCATCACCACATCGTCGGTGTACTGCCCTACGCCAGTGAGGAAGCGCTGGTCTTCGCGGCGCAGCAGCGGTTGGCCAATAGGGCTGACGGGTGGGTTTGACATGTCGGTCATGACGTACTCCTGGATAAAGCGGTGTTGTTTAAGACAATGACTATTTAGCGATAACGTTTACGGAAGCGAGATTCAGGCAGTGATGTTGGCGGTGGCTGTTTGCCCGGCCTGGCAATGCTGTATGGACTTGACGATGTTCTGGTACCCCGTGCAACGGCAAATGTTGCCCTCGAGTCCCTCGCGAATTTCAGTTTCGGTGGCCTTGGGTTTGTCTTCCAGCAACTTGATCGCTGACATCACCATGCCAGTGGTGCAAAAACCGCACTGCAAGCCGTGGCATTCGCGAAACGCGACTTGCATCGGGTGCATGTTCTCGCCCGTGCTCAAGCCTTCGATCGTGGTGACAGTGGCACCTTGCGCCTGCAACGCCAGCATCGAGCACGACTTGACCGCTTTGCCGTTCATATGCACCGTGCAAGCACCGCACTGGGCGGTATCGCAGCCCACGTGTGTGCCGGTGAGTTGAAGTTCTTCGCGTATCAGTTGAACCAACAGCGTGCGTGAATCGACGTTGGTTTTGACGGCCTTGCCGTTGACAGTGAGTTGCAAGGGAATGCTCATGGAAGGCTCCTGAAGGTTGCTCGACGACTCGGCCGCGGCGCGTTGCTAGCGCCACAGCCTGATTTGTGCAGATCGAGAGCTTCGTTCAGTGCAGCGCCGAGGAAAACTCCAGATTTACCCTAGGAGGAAATGCAATAAGCGAAAGGAACGCTCAACGTGCTAGCCACCTCCGAAACAGCAGGCTCATGACACGCTCGTGACGTCTCGAAATAGAACACCGGCGCGTCTGCCGCGCTCAGCCGTCTGGACGAAAGTGCCGAATTTTGCGAAGGAACCGGTCTTACCGCGTTGGAAAGAACAGTTGCTAGCCGTCGATCTTGAAACTTGCAATCCGCGCTTGACCTTCCTTTGAAACCAGCCAGTTGGCAAAGGTCTGCGCCGATTGGACCTTCACGTGCGCGTGTTTTGCGGGATTCACAACGATCACACCGTAAGGGTTGAACAAGCGGGGGTCGCCCTGGACCAACACTGTCAAGTTGCCCTTGTTCTTGAAGCTGATCCAGGTGCCGCGATCTGCCAATGTGTAGCCGTCCAAACTCGACGCCATGTTCAACGCTGCACCCATTCCACAGCCACAGGCTTTGTAGCCCTCGGGTTTGGCCGTTGGCATTTCCAGGCCCGCGAAGCTCCAAGCGCGCAGTTCGGCGGCATGGGTGCCGCTTTTGTCAGCGCGCGACACAAAAATCGCGTTGCTGAGCGCCAGCCTTTTTAGCGACATGACCAGGTCTTTTCCCAGGGCCGCCGCGGGATCCAGCTTGGGCCCCACAAGGACGAAGTCGTTGTGCATCACTGGCCAGCGCTGTAACCCGAAGCCTTCCGCCACGAATTTTTCCTCGGCAACGGTGTCATGGACAAAGACGGCATCGGCATCGCCGCGACGGCCCATGTCCAAAGCTTGGCCGGTGCCCAGCGCCACCACCTTGACCTTGATGCCAGTGGCTTGCGTGAAGCTCGGCAACAAATGCGCGAACAGGCCAGACTGATCGGTGGACGTGGTCGACGCTACGATCATGAAGCGGTCTTGTCCGCGTTCCTGTGCTTTCTCTTGGGCTTTGTCCTGCCCCATGGCGAGTGGCATGCAAACACTCAACAAGACCGCAGCCAAAACGCGCTGAAAACCCGCATAAAAGGGTGTCATCTTCAGTTCCATGGAAGCTCCGCATGAAGAAACAAATCGGCCTGCGTCGACTGCCTGGCGCTGAAAAAATCGCCCGTCGGCAGATCTACCTTGATGGCGCCCGACTCGAGGTAAATAACCCGGCTTGCCAAACGTTTGGCCTGGCCTAAATTGTGGGTGCTCATGACCAAGGTCATCCCTTCGGCTGCAAAGCTTTGCAGCAAAGACTCGACTTCATTTTTTGCGTAAGGGTCCAGGTTGGCGGTGGGCTCGTCCAAAAACAAAATTTGCGGCTTCACGGCCCATGCCCGTGCCAAAGCCAGACGTTGTTGTTGTCCGCCTGACAAGGCATGCGCGCTGCGATCGCGCTGGTCGTCCAAACCCACGCGCACCAAGGCGAGCCTGGCCAGTTCACGTCGCGCAGCGCGCGGCACGCCGGCCAACCAAAGCGCGACGCTCAAATTGTTAAAAACCGAGAGGTGCAGAAAAAACGGTTTCTGAAACACCATGGCTTGTTTGGCCGCCGATGCGTTGACCTCGCGCTCGCCGCTGTGGGTTAACAAACCGTGCAGCAAGCGCAGCAAGCTCGTCTTGCCTGAGCCGTTGGATCCCAGCAGCGCTATGAATTCACCTGGATAAACGCTCAGGCTCAGCGGAGCCAAAGCCTGAACTTCACCAAAGCGCACCGCTGCGTGAAGCAAACGCATCGACTCCAAACGCTCAGCGCGCGTGATGCTCATGTCACTTCACGCCCCGGAAACGCCCCGCGCGTGCTCGCAGCGCGTGCCCCGAAGATCGCCAAGTTGACCAAAGCCACGGTTGCCAAAAGCAGCAGGCCCAAGGCCATGGCCAAAGGCAAATCACCTTTGCTCGTCTCCAGCGCCATCGACGTGGTCATGACACGGGTCACGCCGTCGATGTTGCCGCCGACGATCATCACGGCCCCAACTTCGGCAATGGCGCGACCGAAGGCCGTGAGCACCACGGTGAGCACCGCCCAGCGCTGGTGAATCAACATCAGCAGCGCTTTTACAAGGTGGGATGCGCCCATTGATCGCAGCGTGTCATTTCCGTCGAGCAAGCCGTCGGCCACAACTTGGCGGGTGAGCACCACCACCACCGGCAATACCAAAATGGTTTGCGCGATCACCATGGCGCTGGGGGTGAACAAGATTCCCCAAGAGCCAAGCGGCCCGCTGCGTGAGAGCAGCAAATAAACAATCAAACCCACCAATACAGAAGGCAAGGCGAGCAAGGTGTTGAGCACCAACATCAGTGCGCGCAGACCGACGAATTTTGCTGTCGCCAGAACCGCTCCGGCGATCAAACCGAGGCCAGAAGCGAAAAGGCAAGCCGCGCCGCTGACCGCCACAGACAGACTCAGCGTGCGCATCAAGTTGGCATCGAAATGCCCAATCAACTGCAACGACGCGTGCAAACTTTCAAAAATAGTGGTCAAAGTAAGGCGTCGAAAGAAAGCACTTAAAGCGCGACAAGACTTGATGCATTTACAGCGCGCAGCTTCGGAACCCGCTGAAAACATCATCCCGCCACGGCAAGTAAAAGTTGCGGTACTTGGCACTTTTCATGCGCTCGCGCGTGGCGAATGAAGCGCCGCGCAAAACCCGATGGGTTCCGAACCAGGGCTGCGAATAATCGACATACGGATCAGGCGTGAAGCCTGGGTAAGCGCGGAAATTGGTGGCGGTCCACTCCCACACGTCGCCCCAGCGAAATCCGCGCGCGGCACCGGCGTGCGCCGCCACTTCCCACTCGACTTCGGTGGGTAAACGACGCTGCGCCCAGCGGCACCACGCTTCGGCCTCGAAGCAGCTCACGTGCAGCGCAGCTTGCTGTAGCGGCACCCGCGCCAGGCGCCCAAAGCGTTGCTGCAAAACGCCTTGGCGCATTTGATCGACGTGGCGCGGGGTGCGGCGCTCACTTTTATGCAGCCACGCCCAGCCCGCCGCAGACCAAAAACGCTCTTCGTCGTAGCCGCCGTCCTCCACGAACTCGCTGTACTGCGACCAGGTCACGGCCTGTGCGTCGATCTCGAATTCGGGCACTGCCAGCTCGTGGCCCCACTTCTCGTTGTCGAACACAAAACCGCCGGGCATGCTGCCCAGCGACCAGCGCGTTGCAGGGAACAGCAAAGCATCACGCATCGCCAAATTGCCAATTGGCGCCATCAGTTCTTTCGGATTGCTGACAACAAAACCCAGCGTCTGCGCCATCTGCGCAAAGGCCTCGCCGTGCATGTCTTCGTGAAACAAAGCAAGGCGGTAAAAATACAACGCGTCGTCTGTTTCATCCGCACCTTCCAGCAACTCCAGGGTCACTTCCATGGTGTCGGCAAGGTAGCTCTTGGTGACTTGCAAATCGGGCAAATCCAAAGCCCAGCGGCTGGCGTGCGGCACGTTGGTCGAATCAAACCAGCGGTCTGATTGCGCTTCAAGCGAGGCCAGGCGCGGCAGCGTCGGGTCACAAGCCGATCCGCGCAGGCGTTGCACATTGCGGGCGATCCACCATTCCTGAAACCAGCCGATATGGCCCAGCTCCCAAAGCGGAGGATTCACTTCCGGGCTTTGCGGCACAACGAAGTTGCGCGCCGCGAGCGCTTGCTCATAGGCCGCAATCCAGCGCAACGTATGATTTCTCGAGTCCATCAACGCAAGCGACAACAAGCCCTTGCTGGCGTGGCGCATGCGCTGTGAATTCACGTTGGGTGTTTCGATGTCGAGCAAGGTCGGTGTTCCTTCTGTTTTGATCGTCAGCCCGGCGTTGGCGCAGGCCAACAATGGCAACTGGCAAACCGCGTCGCGGTGGGCACAAATGCTAGGCGAAAAGTCCTCAGGTCAGAAATACCGCACCAGCATCCAAATGGCTTGGCAGGGCGAGCCCTGTGATGTTCTGATTGCGCTGCACGCAAAACGCTCGGCCGCATCGATTGCGGCCTTCGCGGCGGCATACCCAAAGCGCCCCTGCGTGTTGGTGCTGACGGGTACTGATCTGTACCGCGACATTCAAACCGACCCGGCTGCGCAAGCGTCGCTGCAATCGGCCAGCCACATCGTCGTGCTGCAAGAGCAAGGCGTGGACGAATTGCGCGCTGCGCTGCGATCCAAAGTCAGCGTGATTTATCAATCCGCCAGGGCGCTCAAGCCCGTGGCGGTGCCGGCCGGCCGCTTGCGCGTTATCAGCGTGGGTCATCTGCGCGATGAGAAAGACCCGCTCACCTACCTGCGAGCCGCCGCCAGGCTGCGCCAGCGCCCTGACATTCGGTTTGAGTTGATCGGCAACGCGCTGGAGGCCGATTTAGAGGCAGCCGTTCAACAGGAAGTAGCCCGCAACCTGCAGTTCAAATGGCCAGGCGCCCTGCCCCACGCTGCCACGCGCCAGCGCATCAAGCACAGCCAACTGTTGGTGAACACCAGCCGTATGGAAGGCGGTGCGCATGTGATTTTGGAGGCCTCGCAAAGCGGCTGCGCCGTGTTGGCGTCGAACGTGCCTGGCAATGTGGGCATGCTGGGTGCAAAGCACTCAGGGCTGTTTGACTTGGGCGATGATGCGAGGCTGGCTCATTTGATCGCGCGAAGCCGGGACGACCTGTCATTTTTTCAAAGCCTGCGCGACCAAACTTTTGCCCGCGCTCATTTGTTTGAGCCCGCCGAAGAACAACGGCGCTTGCGTCAACTTATTCAAACTGCATTGGAAATATCGCCATGAACGCTCCCTCCGAAAAACTGCCCGTCCGTTTGACTTCGCTTTCCCACGGTGGAGGTTGCGGCTGCAAGATTGCGCCCGGCGTGCTCAGCGAAATTCTCAAGGGCACCAAGAGCATGCTGATTCCGCCTGAGCTGCTGGTGGGCATTGAAACCGCCGACGACGCCGCCGTGTACAAGTTGAACGACGAGCAGGCGCTGATCGCCACCACCGACTTCTTCATGCCTATCGTCGACGATCCGTTCGACTTTGGCCGCATTGCCGCCACCAACGCCATCAGCGATGTGTACGCGATGGGCGGCACGCCCATCATGGCGCTGGCGCTGGTGGGCATGCCCATCAATGTGCTGCCGCTGGAAACCATCGGCCTGATTTTGAAAGGCGGAGAAAGCATTTGCGCCGAGGCTGGCATCCCGATTGCCGGCGGTCACACCATCGACTCCGTCGAGCCCATCTACGGCCTGGTGGTGTTGGGTTTGGTGCACCCGAGCAAAGTAAAACGCAATGCCGACGCCAAAGTGGGCGACGTGCTGGTGTTGGGCAAGCCGATTGGCGTGGGCGTTCTCAGCGCAGCACTGAAAAAAGACAAGCTCGACGCCGAGGGCTACCGCCAAATGATTGCCAACACCACCAAGCTGAACAAACCTGGCGCAGCGCTGGCGGCCATGAACGGCGTTCATGCACTCACCGACATCACCGGTTTCGGCCTGGCCGGGCACACGCTGGAACTGGCGCGCGGCGCGAAATTGGGTGTGCAAATTGAATGGGCCAAAGTACCGCTGCTCGCAGGCGTGCAAGCGCTCGCCGAGCAAGGCATGGTCACTGGCGCATCAGAGCGCAATTGGGACGGCTACGGCGCAGACATCACCCTGCCTGCGGGCTTCTCCAGCGTGGGCAAAGCGCTTCTGACCGATCCGCAAACCAGCGGCGGCTTGTTGGTGTCTTGCGCGCCAGAAGCGGCCGATGAAGTTTTGGCGCTGTTCAAAACCCACGGCTTTGAAGCTGCCGCGGTGATCGGTCGAATCACTGCAGAAGGCGCGGGCCGCGTGACGGTGGTTTAACCCCCGACCGTCAGTTCTGATCAGGCGCTATTTGCTCGGCGTAGTCGTACAGCGCTGACAGAATTTCTTGGCCACGCTCGTCGCCTCGTTCTTCAGCCGCTTCGTTCAACGTGTCAATTTGGTCGAAGAAGGCTTGCAGCGTGGTGCTGCCACCATCGCCGTCGTGCAGTCGGTGGCCACAGTGCTCTTGCCACTGCGCCTGTTCGGCGTCTGTCAGGGTGCTGGGGAAGTTTCGCGCGCGGTAGCGAAAGAGCAACTCGTTCAAGCGAGCGTCGGCAAAGGCGGGGCGTTTCTCGGCCAGTTGCGTCGGGCTGAGGGTGCGCAGGCGCTGCAGGCTGCGACGGTCTTCATTGCCCACGAAGCCGCCGTACAAATCTTCATCAACATCAGCTTTCGCGGCGGCCGGCCGCTCGAATACGGCTTGCCACATGCCTGAAAGCTCGTGGCCTTGTTGGGCCAGCCGTTCTGCATGCTTCAAACCCAGGTCAAGGTTGATGCCCCACTTGGCGGCAGTAGCGGCACTCAAGGTTTTCAAGTTGCCGATCACGATGGGCGACTTGTTGATGTGAATGGTCTTCAACGGCAAGCGAGCAACGCCTTCGGGCAACTCGTCGCGCTTGCTGAACATGCGCAGCCGGATGGCGTCAACGCCCAGGCTGAAAAGCTCGGCCGGATCTTCCGACAAATCCCAAACGATCACCTCGTTTTTGTTGGTCGGGTGCGGTGCCAAAGGCCACACCAAAGCCATGCAGCCATGCTCGGTGCCGTACATGCCCGACACATGCAAGAACGGCTTGCCCACGCCCATTTCTTTGACGACTTCGTCTTTGCGGCGCAACTTCAAACAAAAGTCCCACAGCTTGGGGTTCACGGTTTTGATCAACCGGGCCAGGGCAACCGTCGCGCGCACGTCTGACAGCGCGTCGTGCGCCGCAGCGTGGCTCAAGCCGTTGGCGGCAGTGAGGTGTTCCAGCTTGAACGACGGCCTGCCGTCCTCGTGCAGGGGCCAGTTCATGCCTTCGGGGCGAAGCGCCCACGTCACTCTCACCACGTCGAGCAAGTCCCAGCGGCCGCACTGGTTTTGCCACTCACGGGCATAGGGGTCGATCAAGTTTCGCCAAAACAAGTAGCGCGTGACTTCGTCGTCAAAGCGTATCGAGTTGTAGCCCACGCCCACCGTGCCGGGCTGCGCCAATTGCGCTTCGATCGCGTCGGCGAAAGCGTGCTCGGGCAAGCCGCGTTGCAAACACATTTGCGGCGTGATGCCGGTGAGCAAGCAGGCCTCGGGGTCGGGCAGACTGTCGGGCGCGGGTTGGCAAAAAACGTTCACCGGATCGCCCATTTCGTTGAGATCGGCGTCGGTGCGCACACCGGCAAATTGCGCTGGCCGGTCACGGCGCGGTACGCGGCCAAAGGTTTCGTAGTCGTGCCAGAAGAAGGTGTGCTCGCTCATCTGCGCAAGATAACTGATCCCTCGGCGCAGGATCCAAGCTCCCGGTCTTGATTTACGCGTGATCTTGCGAAAGGGGCTTGGGGTAATCCACCGGCGGATTCACTGGTTTCCTCGGGGCTGTTTCGTCACCTGCGCGACCTGAGGCCGGTCAGGCCGGGCGATAACCTTGAACAAGGTCGGCATTCGTCGGCCATCCAACCGCACGGAGACACAACATGAAAAACATCGGCTACTTGACCCACCGCTTTGTGCAAACCGGCATCGCGCTGGCTGCCGTCAGTCTGATCGCCGCTTGCGGCGGCAGTGAAGACGCGGCACCGGTTCCTGAGGAGGCCCGTGCCCATGACACCCGCACTTTCACCGCCGACGCTACTGCCACCACTTTCGCCGCGATGATCGCCGCCCCGGGCGATGTCACCGTGATGGCCAGCACCAACCGCTGGGCCGGTGTGCTCGGCGGTGCGGGCTACAAAGTCGAGGTACCGCCCAACTGGAACGGCAAGCTGGTGATGTACGCCCACGGTTACGCCGGCACCGGCGCAGCGCTAGGCGCTGACGCCCCGCTGATCCGCCGCTACCTGATCCAGAACGGCTATGCCTGGGCAGCGTCCAGCTACAGCAAGAACTACTACGACGTGCGCGTCGGCGTCGAAGATACCAACGCGCTGGCCCTGGCCTTCAACAAGATCGCGGCCGACAACGGCCGTCCGCTGACGCCGCCGAGCCGCATCTACATCACCGGCGTGTCGATGGGCGGCCACATCACCGGCGCGGCCATCGATGACGAGGCCCAGGCCTACGCCATCAACAAGGTCAAGTACAACGGCGCGGTGCCAATGTGTGGCGTGATGGGCGATACCGAGTTGTTCAACC
>JBBRGA010000014.1:0-38760 GCA_038241115.1 Burkholderiales bacterium
CACCCCGACGCCGGCAAAACCACGTTGACGGAAAAACTGCTGCTGTTCTCGGGTGCGATTCAAATTGCCGGTTCGGTGAAGGCGCGCAAGGCCACCCGCCACGCCACCAGCGACTGGATGGAAATCGAAAAGCAGCGCGGCATTTCGGTGGCGTCCAGCGTGATGCAGATGGAGTACCGCGACTGCGTCATCAACCTGCTCGACACGCCGGGCCACCAGGACTTTTCTGAAGACACCTACCGCGTGCTCACTGCGGTGGACGCGGCCTTGATGGTGATCGACGCGGCGAACGGCGTAGAACCGCAAACGCGCCGCCTGCTGCAGGTTTGCCGCGCCCGCAACACGCCCATCCTCACCTTTGTCAACAAGATGGACCGCGAGGTGAAGGACCCGCTGGCGCTGATGGACGAGATCGAGCGCGAGCTTGGCATGGAAGTGGTGCCGTTTACTTGGCCGGTCGGCATGGGCAAGGCTTTTCACGGCGTGATGGACCTGCGCGAAAAACGCATGCGTCTGTTTGGTGGTGCTGAACTGAACGGCGGCGAAGAGTTTTTAGCCGGTCTGGACAACCCCGCCTACCCGGCGCGCTTTGGCATGCAGTACGCGCAAAGCAAAAGCGAGATCGAATTGCTCACCGACGCCGCACCGGCGTTCGACCGCGAAGCCTTCTTGAGCGGCCGTCAAACGCCGATGTTCTTCGGCTCGGCCGTCAACAACTTTGGCGTGCAGGAAATTTTGGACGCCTTGGTCGACCTGGCCCCGTCGCCCGGATCACGCATGGCCACGCAACGCGAGGTGAAGCCCGACGAGGCCAAGCTCACCGGCGTGGTGTTCAAGATTCAAGCCAACATGGACCCGGCACACCGCGACCGCATCGCCTTCGTGCGCGTGGCCAGCGGCCACTTCAAGCGCGGCATGCGCATCAAAGTGGCGCGCTCGGGCAAGGAAATGCGCCCCAACACGGTGGTGAGTTTTTTAAGCCAGCGTCGCGAACTGCTGGACGAAGCCTTTGCCGGCGACATCATCGGCATTCCGAACCACGGCGTGCTGCAACTCGGCGACACGCTGACCGAAGGCGAAAACCTGCTCTACACCGGCCTGCCGTTTTTCGCGCCCGAGATGTTTCGCAGCGTCGAGGTGGCCGATCCGCTGCGCACCAAACAACTGCGCAGCGGCTTGACCCAACTGGGCGAGGAGGGCGCCATACAAGTCTTCCGCCCACTCGGTGGATCGGTTCTTTTACTGGGCGCCGTGGGCCAACTGCAATTCGAGGTGGTAGCGCACCGCCTGGAGCATGAATACGGCGTCAAAGCGCGCATCATGCCAAGCCGGTTTCAGGTGGCGCGCTGGGTGAGCTGCGACGACAAAGACGGCGGCGCCAAAGAGCTGGCGCGCTTCATCGACGCCAACTCGCACCGCGTGGCCTTTGATGCCGTCGATGCGCCCACGGTGTTGGTGGAGTACGCGCCCGAGTTGCGCGCCATCGAGGCCAACTGGCCGAAGATCAAATTCCACGCGCTGCGCGAGCACGCGGGCTTGGTGTTTCAGAAGCAGCTGGACGGGTGAAGCTCTTTTGTTGAACGCGTTCGGCGCGGGCCGCAAGGCGACCGGGGCCAACACCCTCATGTGCAGACACCCACGCGGGTACGCCACATCGGTCGTTGGCCCCGGTCGCCTTGCGGCTGCGGGTGGTTTGGCGGTTTTGTCCGAGGTTGCCGCCATTTCAGTGCGATTCGGGTTCTTACTTAATCGCTTGTGATCACGTGTCTTAGGGGGTTGCAAAAATCCACTTGCGACACCCAAAGTCCCGGCGATGGAGAACTCGCAGTTTGATTCGTTGGTCACAGGTTTTTTCAAGGCGGCAAACCGTTGATGCCAACACGGGTCAGTTGCTGAGTCAGCACAACGGCGGCACGGCCGTTTCCAAACCGGCCTTGGACGATGTCCGCAAGTACCACCTCATTGACCCGCGCCGCGCTGCATTGATCGCTCGCGGCGTGGCGGCCCCCGGCAGCTGGTGGCACTGCTCCGAGCACTTTGACAGCCGTTTTGCACGGTGCGCAGCCACGTGCGAAGCGTGCTGCAACGCCTGGGCGCACAGCGCACCGCAGATGCGGAGCGGATGCTGCGCCAAGGTGTGGCCCGATGAACGGTAGAGCAGGTGGGCAAGGCCGGCAACGGATGACGGCAATCCGTTGAACCGTGCAGCTCAGGCGGTGAAGGAGCGCAGTTGCGGACGGCCTGCTGTGTCGTCACGAAGTCTTCGCGAACTTGACGCCTGAGCGCAGGCACGTCGAAAACGTTGGCGCGTTGGTTGAATCAGCGCCCAGAGCAACCCGATTCTCGGTGTGACGAGGCGGTGGGCGCCGCTGAGCAGGGCGACGGCATGCACCGAGCCAACGCCGCTCACCGAGCTGACAGGTACCTGAGCGGCAGTCGCATAAGTGGTCCACGTTGAAGCAACGGCGATGCCAACGCTCTCGAAAAAGCCGCCAGGCGCGCCAGCGCTCGCGCCACGGCGACAATTTGGCGCATGTCCACCACGCCCGCAAGCCCCGCGCCGTCGCGCATTTCGCTGTACCTCGACTTGATCCGCTGGGACCGGCCCGCCGGCAGCTACTTGCTGCTGTGGCCTACGCTGTCGGCGCTGTGGCTTGCAGCGGATGGCTTTCCCGGTTGGCATTTGTTGTTGGTGTTCACAGCAGGCACTTTTTTGATGCGCAGCGCGGGTTGCGCGGTCAACGATGTGGCCGACCGCGATGTCGACAAACATGTGAAGCGCACTGCGAATCGGCCGGTGACCCGCGGGGCAGTGAGTGCCAAAGCGGCGCTTCTGTTGGGCGCTGCGTTGGCCTTACTGGCCTTCGCGCTGGTGCTGACCACTAACACAGCCACCGTGTGGTGGAGTGTGGCCGCGCTGGCGGTGACGGTTTTTTATCCGTTCACCAAACGCTTTTTCTCGATGCCGCAAGCGGTGCTGGGCGTGGCCTTCAGCTTTGGCATACCGATGGCTTTTGCGGCGGTACAAGGCGTGGTGCCCGCATTGGCGTGGTGGCTGCTGGTGGGCAACGGTTTTTGGGTGCTGGCCTACGACACCGAATACGCCATGGTGGACCGTGACGACGACATGAAGGTGGGCATCAAAACCTCGGCCATCACGCTGGGGCGCTTCGATGTGGCCGGCGTGATGCTGTTTTACGCCGCCTACTTGGCGGTGTGGGCCACGGTGGGGCTGCGCTTGAATTTGAACTGGGTCTACTTTGTCGGCTTGGCAGCGGCAGCGCTGATTTCCTTCTGGCACTTCACCTTGATTCGCAGCCGCTCGCGCGAGGGCTGCTTCAAGGCGTTTCGGCTGAACCACTGGCTCGGTTTTGCGGTGTTTGCGGGCGTGGTGCTGAGCTCACTGAACGCACGACCTTAACCAAGCACTGCAACCAAGAACCGCAACCAGGCGCCCAATTCAAGCCGCGAGAAAAACACCGCTCCGTTCGGGCAGCGGTTGCGCAGGCCAGCGCTGATTTCATGGCACGATCCGCGGCAGTCAAATCACCACTTACTCACCATGATTTTCAAACGCGTCGTTCTTCCGCTGCTTGTGTTGTGCCTGCTGGTGGCGGGCTACTTTTACCTGGCGCTGCGTTGGAGCTATTCCACCGGCGAACGCGCCGGCTGGATCCAGAAGCTCTCGGACAAGGGCTGGGTTTGCAAAACCTGGGAAGGCGAAATGGCACAGGTGTCGACGCCGGGCAGTTCGGTGGTGGAAAAGTTTTTATTCACTGTGCGCGACCCGGCCGTGGCCAAGGAATTGAGCGCCCTGATGGGCAAGCGCGTGAGCTTGCACTATGAAGAAAAGGTGGGTTTGCCCGGCTCGTGCTTTGGCGACACCCGCTACTTTGTGACCAAGGCCACCGAGACCAACGACATTTCGCTGACACCGGGCGTGACGGTCAGGCAGTCGCCGCCGTCTGGTGCGGTACCGCCTTCATCAGCGGGCACGCCTGCATCAGCGCCTTGACGGCACGCCCGTTTCGATCCATCTGCGAGGTGTAAACCTCCCCTCCATGCGGCCTCAGCCGCAACTCAAGGGTACAAACCGCGCTCTTCGCGCGCTGACAAAATTCGCTCGCAGGCCACCGCAAATGTCGCGGTGCGCAGTGAAATTTTGTGATGGTCGGCGGTGTCCCAGATCTTCTTCAGGGCGTCGACCATGATCTTGTCCAGGCGCAGGTTGATCTCATCCTCGCTCCAAAAGAAGCTGCTGAAGTCCTGCACCCATTCGAAGTAGCTGACGGTCACGCCGCCGGCATTGCAAATCACGTCGGGCACCACCAGGATGCCGCGTGAGCCCAGCACATCGTCGGCCTTCGGCAGCGTCGGCCCATTGGCACCTTCGAGCACGAGCTTGGCTTTGATGCGGTTGGCTCGCTCCTCGGTGATCTGGCCTTCGAGCGCGGCCGGAATCAGGATGTCGCAGTCGACGTCCCAAAAGCTCTCGTTGTCGATGCGCTCGGCCGCTTGGTAGTTGCCGATGCCGCCGTCGCGTTTGAGCACTTCCATGGTGGTGTTCATGTCAAAACCCTGTGGGTTCACCAGCGTGCCGGTGTGGTCTTGCACCGCCACCAACGTGGCACCGGCTTGCACAAACAATTCGGCCGCCGAGCTGCCCACATTGCCCATGCCTTGCACCGCGATGCGCGCGCCGTTCAGGTTCAAACCGATGCGGCGCGCAGCTTCGCGGCCGGTCACAAACACACCGCGACCCGTGGCTTTCACGCGGCCCAGCGAGCCGCCTAAATGCAGCGGTTTGCCGGTGACCACGCCCGTGGCGGTGGTGCCGGTGTTCATGGAATAGGTGTCCATCATCCAGGCCATGATCTGGCCGTTGGTGTTGACGTCGGGCGCGGGGATGTCGCGCTGCGGGCCGATGATGATGCCGATCTCGCTGGTGTAGCGGCGCGTCATGCGCTCCAGTTCTTTCAGCGACAACTTCTTCGGGTCGACGCGGATGCCGCCTTTGGCTCCCCCATAAGGCAGGTTTACTGCCGCGCACTTCACCGTCATCCAGGCGCTGAGCGCCATCACCTCTTCCAGGGTCACGTCGGGGTGGTATCGCACCCCCCCCTTGCCTGGGCCGCGCGACAGGTTGTGCTGCACGCGGTAGCCCTCAAAGTGGGCCACGCTGCCGTCGTCCATCTCGATGGGCACGTCGACGATCAACGCGCGCTTGGGCCGCTTCAGCGTTTCAGACCAATGCGCCAGATGCCCGAGGTAAGGCAGCACGCGGTCCACCTGCGAGAGGTAGGTGTTCCAGGGGCTGGTGGACGTGGGGGTGACGTAGGACAAAAAGCTCATGGGCGGCTCCGGCAGATGAACAGTTGATGGGCAATGGCCAGTTGGACTGGCATGCGGCAGGACTGTAGGCGCGGGCGCCGGTTTTGTGTCACGGCTGCTTATGCTGGCTTTGCATAAGGTGTGTGGCTGGGAGCCGAAGCACCCCGTCTTTTCAACTCAAATCAGACACAAAAATATCCCGTTCGCATTGAGGTGTCGAAGTGCTGCCCATATTCAAGCGCCCACCTCAACCGCCAAATTCATCACCCAGCTCACGCGCCCGCCGTTGCGCCGCTTGAATCGCACTCACCACAGCTGCTTTCACACCCGCCGCTTCCATCGCTGACAAGGCCGCAAACGTGGTGCCGCCTTTGGACGTGACGCGTTCGCGCAGCACCTGAGGCGGCTCGTCTGAAGCCTGCGCCAGCGCGGTAGCACCAGCGAAGGTGGCCAACGCCAACTGCCTGCCCTGCGCCGCGCTCAGGCCCATGTCGGTGGCGGCTTGCATCATGGCTTCGATGAAGTAAAAAACATAGGCCGGACCTGACCCCGACAGCGCCGTCACGGCATCCAAGTCGGCTTCGCGCTCGACCCACAAGGCCTGGCCTGTGGGTGCCAACAAGGCTTCGATTTGCAGCTTTTCAGTGGCGCTGACGGCCGCTCGCGAAAACAAACCCGAGATCCCTTGCCCGATGAGCGCAGGCGTGTTGGGCATGGCCCGCACCACACGTTGTGAGCCCAGTGCGTGCGCAATGGTGTCGCTTCGAATGCCCGCCATCACGCTCAGGTGCAAGGCCTGGCTCACGTGCGCGGCACACGGCGCGGCGGCGGCAGAAAAGAGTTGCGGCTTCACTGCCCACACCACAGTGTCGGCCCGCTTCAGCGACGAATCTGCAGTGGCCAAAGCGGTAATGTTGAAGTCGGCCAGGAGCTTGTGGCGCTGCGCCTCGAACGGCTCCACCACGACGAGCGACGTAGCCGCGCGGCCGCTCTTGAGCAGCCCGCCAATGATGGCGCTGGCCATGTTGCCGCCGCCGATGAATGCGATTGTTTTCATCGAACCAGTGTAGGGGCGTGGCGCTGAAAACGCGCCAGCCGCCGCTAGGACTGGCCGCGGTTCACGCCCGCCAGCAAGGCCACATTGCCCCCCGCCGCCGCCGTGTTCACGGTCACGGTTTGCTCGGCGCAAAAGCGATACAGGTAATGCGGTCCGCCGGCTTTGGGGCCGGTGCCGCTGAGGCCTTCGCCGCCAAACGGCTGCGAGCCGACGACGGCACCGATCATGTTGCGGTTGACGTAGACATTGCCGATGCGTGCTTGCGCCGCCAAGCGCAAGGCGCGGCTGTCGATGCGGGTTTGGATGCCCAAGGTCAGGCCGTAACCGAGCGCGTTGATTTGCTGCATGACGGCATCGACATCGCCGCTCCAGCGCACCACGTGCAACACCGGGCCGAAGATTTCTCGCTTCACGTCGCTGATGCTGCTGACTTCAAACGCGATGGGGGCGATGTGGTGTAAGTCGGCACGAGGCACGAAAGATCCGCCGGCTGCGTTCGACGGCATAAGCGCCGACCCAATCAGCTTGGCCGTTTGATGCAGCTCTGCAATGTGCGCGCTGATGCCCTCAAACGCTTGCGCATCAATCACCGGCCCCACATCGGTCGCCCACAGGGCGGGGTCGCCCACGCGCAACTCGCTCAGTGCGCCGCGAATCATCTCGATCACGCCGTCGGCAATGCCCTCGTGCACGCACAACAAGCGCAGTGCCGAACAACGTTGCCCGGCAGAGCGAAAAGCGCTTTGCACCACCGCGTCCACCACCTGCTCGGGCAGGGCCGTGCTGTCGACGATCATCGCGTTGATGCCGCCGGTCTCGGCGATCAGCGGCACCATGGCGCCGTCGCGCGCGGCCAGACTTCGGTTGATGCTTTTTGCAACGGCCGTTGATCCGGTGAAGCAAACGCCTGCGGTGCGCGCGTCACTCACCAGCGCTGCGCCCACCACTTCGCCGGCCCCGTGAAATAGCACCAAGGCCACGCTGGGAACGCCACATTCAATGAGCAACTCAACAAAGCGCTGCGCCACAAACGGCGTTTGCTCGGCGGGTTTGGCGGCCACGCTGTTGCCCGCCACCAAGGCCGCCGCCACCTGCCCGGCAAAGATGGCCAGAGGAAAATTCCAGGGGCTGATGCAGACGAACACGCCGCGCCCGTGCAAGCGCAATTCATTGCTTTCGCCGGTGGGGCCGGGCAGCACTTGCGTTTTCAAGTTGACTTCGGCCTGGTCGGCGTAGTAGCGGCAAAAGTCCACCGCCTCGCGCACTTCCGAGACGCAGTCGCCCAGGGTTTTATGGGCCTCTTTGACCAGCAAACCGCAGAACTCGGGCATGCGTGCCTCCAGCGCATCGGCCGCTTTGCGAAACACCTGGGCGCGCTGCGTCAAGGGCGTGGTGCTCCATGCATGAAAGCCGTTCTGCAATCGCGCCATCGCAGCCGAAACATCAGCGGTTGTGGCTTCAGCGATGGGTTCAATCTGCACCGCCGCCACCGCCTTCAACAAGGGCGCGCGCTCAGCGATGCAGGCCAGATCGACGCCTCTGGAATTGGCGCGGCCTCTGTGGTGAATGTCCTTGGCATTCCAGCCAAACAACTCCGCCGGTTGCGCAAACGCGGCGTGCGCAGTCACTGTCAGCGGCGACGCCAGCAAGGCATTCACGTCCACCGCGTGGTCGGTGAGCTGATGCACAAAAGACGAGTTCGCGCCGTTCTCCAGCAAGCGCCTGACCAAATAGGCCAGCAGATCACGGTGCTCACCCACCGGCGCATACACCCGCACGGGCACGGCGGCGGTTTGCGTCACCCCCCGCATGACCTCGCGGTACACGCCCTCACCCATGCCGTGCAGACGCTGCATCTCGAATGGCGCACCGTTTTTCGACGAACTCGATACCGAGTTGGCCATGTGCATGATGGCCGCGATGGTGCCGGCGTTGTGGGTGGCAAATTGCGGGTAAATCACATCGCTGTGCGACAACAACGCCTGCGCGCAGGCCAGGTAGGCAATGTCGGTGTGGTGCTTGTGGGTGAATACCGGATAGCCGCTCAAACCCAGCTCTTGGGCGCGCTTGATTTCGCCGTCCCAGTACGCGCCCTTGACCAAGCGCACCATGAAACGCAGGCCGTGCAGTTTGGCGATGCGCGCCACTTCTTGCACCACCTGCGGTGCGCGAATTTGATACGCCTGCACCGCCAAACCAAAGCCGCGCCACTGCGGAAAATATTGCGCAATGCGCGCCGCCAAGGCGTCCAGCACGTCCAGCGACAGCTCCAGGCGGTCGCTCTCTTCGGCGTCGATCGTCAGGTTGAGGTTGGCGCGCGCCGCGGGTTCGATCAGCTGCCACACGCGCGGCAACAGCTCGGCAAAAACACGGTCGCGTTGGCTGTCTTCATAGCGTGAAAACAGCGCACTCAATTTGATGGAAATGCCGTCGTTGACCTCCGGATCGGCGCTTGCTTCACCACTTCGTTTACCAACTGCTGCGATGGCGTGAATCGCATTCAAGTAAGACGCCAAATAGCGCATCGCATCGGCCTCTGTGCGCGCACCTTCGCCGAGCATGTCGTAGCTGAAACGCAAGCCGCGCTGTGCTTTGCGCGCCGACGCGGCCTCGCCCATCGCCTCTTTGATGGAGCGGCCCAAAACAAACTGCTTGCCCAACAGCTGGATGGCCCGCACGGTGGCGGCGACCACGGTTTGTGCGCCCAGGCGCTTGAAGATTCCGCCCTCGTTTTCGTTCGCGGTTTCAGTTGCGGGCAGGAACTTTTTCGACATCGCAATCGCGCTGGCCGATAGCGACGCCAGCATCTGATGCGGCCCGCCCGAGCTGGCATCGAACTGCGCATTGCCCAGCTGATCGGCCGTCAACGCCACCGCTGTTTCCACATCGGGCACGCGCAACAGCGCCTCGGCCAATCGCATCAGCGCCAAGCCCTCGGCGCTGGAAATGGGGTACTCGCGCAGCAGACTTTCCATCGCCCAAAACGGTGGCGGGTTGTCGCGCACCGCTTGCACCCACGGCTTGGCAGCCTGCATGGCCTGCGGCCAATCGAGCGCGTCTTGCAGCCTGGCCAACAAGGTTTGCAGGATGCTCAACTCGTCGCTGGCTTGGGCGGTGTGGGGCGCGGGAAGGCGTGCGACCGCAGGTGGCAGGGTAAACATGGAAGGCCTTTCACAATGGATCGCTTGCTAGGTTAGTGGTGACAGAATAGGATTTATCACTGTTTTTATCCGCATTCGCCACATGATTCACAGCGACTTCAACTCCCATACCGCGCCCGACATCGACAAGATCGACGCGAAAATTTTGCGTGCTTTGCAGCGCGACGGTCGCATCTCCAACTTGAAGCTGGCCGAGGAAGTGCATCTGTCGCCCACTGCTGTTTTAGAGCGCGTGAAGCGCCTCACGCGCGAGCGTTTCATCTTGGGCTACGAAGCCCGCCTGAACCCAGACAAGCTCGGCGCCGGCATGATGGTGTTCGTTGAAATTTTGCTCGACCGCACCGTGCACGACGTGATGGATTCCTTCAAAGCCGCCGTCCAGGTGCGCACCGAAATTTTGGAATGCCACCTGGTGGCCGGCGGTTTCGACTACCTGCTAAAAACTCGCGTGGCCAACATGGCCGCCTACCGCGCCTTCATCGGCAGCGTCATTTGGACCTTGCCCGGCGTGCGCGAAACGCGCACCTATGCGGTGATGGAAGAAGTGAAAAACACCACCGCGTTGGCGATATGAATCAGCGGCCTACGGACCGCGCCCGATGAAGTGAGAATCGCGACCGTTCGCCCGGAGCTGGTTTTTTCGACTGCCCTGAGCTACCGAAAGAAGGGTCAGCGCCTGCGCAAAACTCTCCAATACGCAACGCAGCAAAGGAAAACACATGACCGACGAACTTTTAGAGACGATTGAAGGCGGCATCGCCACCCTGACCATGAACCGGCCGGCGTCACGCAACGCGTTGACGTGGGGCATGGCGGCTGCATTGTCTGAAGCGTTGCCACGCTTGGCGCTGGACGGCTCTGTGCGCGTGATCGTGTTGACCGGCGCCGGGCACGCGTTCTGTTCAGGTGGCGACGTCAAGGCCTTTGCCACAGCGGCAACCGGCGGGCCAGCCGCAATGAGCTTCGATCAACGCGTGACCGACCTGCGTGCGCGCATGGAAGTGTCCCGATTGCTGCACGAAATTCCCAAGCCCACGCTGGCCGTGATTCCCGGCCCGGCGGCAGGAGCGGGCTTTTCGATGGCGCTGGCCTGCGACCTGCGCATCGCAGCAGACGACGCCAAACTCACCACCGCGTTTTCCAAAGTCGGCCTGTCAGGCGACTTTGGTGGCAGCTACTTTTTGACCCACCTGGTGGGTACCGCCAAAGCTCGCGAGCTGTATTTCACGGGCCAAGTGCTGCGCGGCGACGAAGCGCAGCGCATGGGCGTGGTGAACCGCGCCGTGCCAGCCGCGCAACTGGCTGAAGCTGCTGCCGCGTGGGCCAAAGAGTTGGCCGCGCTGCCCACCGTGGCGGTCGGCTACATGAAGCGCAACCTCAACGCCGGCATGCGCGGCTCGCTCAGCGAAGTGATGGACATCGAGGCCATGAACATGATCCGCACGTTCGAGACTGAAGATCACAAAGCCGCGGCGGTGGCATTTGTCGAGAAGCGTGCGCCACGATTTGACGGACGGTGAAAGCACAAAGCTCAGATCGCAACGGTTCTTCAACCCTGCATTGAGATGACCCCCGACCGCCCCCGTTCGCCCTGTGGTATCGAAGAGGCTGTGGGGCGAACCCTTCGATACCTCAGGGCGAACGGAATATTTGACAGTTCGCAGTAACTACAACCCCAAAAAACAGGAGCCCACCTCATGACCCAAACCCCCGAATACACACCCCCTTCAGTCTGGACCTGGGACAAAGCCAGCGGTGGCAAATTCGCCAGCATCAACCGCCCCATCTCCGGCGCGACGCACGACAAAGACCTGCCAGTGGGCAAGCACCCGATGCAGCTGTACTCGCTGGCCACGCCCAACGGCGTGAAGGTCACGGTGATGCTGGAAGAACTGCTGGCGCTGGGACATGCAGGGGCCGAGTACGACGCCTGGTTGATCCGCATTCAAGAGGGCGACCAATTCAGCAGCGGCTTCGTGGGCGTCAACCCCAACTCCAAAATCCCGGCGCTGCTGGACCGCAGCGGGCCCGCGCCGGTGCGGGTGTTCGAGTCTGGCGCGATTCTGCTTTACCTCGCGCAAAAGTTTGGTGCGCTGTATCCCGTTGACACGGCCACGCAGGCCGAATGTTTGTCGTGGCTGTTTTGGCAAATGGGCAGCGCGCCTTATTTGGGCGGCGGCTTCGGTCACTTCTACGCCTACGCGCCCACCAAAATGGAATATCCGATTGACCGCTTCGCCATGGAAGTGAAGCGCCAGATGGACGTGCTGGACCGCCGCCTGGCTGTCAGCCCGTATCTGGCCGGCAACGACTACAGCATTGCCGACATTGCCGTCTGGGCCTGGTACGGCAGCCTGGCCAAAGGCCTGCTGTACGAGGCCGGTGAATTTTTGCAAGTGCAAAGCTACACCCACGTGCTGCGCTGGACCGATGAGATCGCGCAGCGCCCCGCCGTCAAACGCGGCCGCATGGTCAACCGCACCTGGGGCGATCCGACCAGCCAACTGCCCGAGCGTCACGACGCCAGCGACTTCGACAAAGTGGCCGCCCAATCATGATCTTGTACGACTGCGCCACCGCGCCCAGCCCGCGCCGGGCACGCATCTTTTTGATCGAAAAGGCTGTGCCGTTCGACACCGTGCCAATTGACCTGCGCCAAGCCGAACAAATGGGCGACGCCTTCCGCGCCATCAACCCGCTGTGTACCGTGCCCGCGCTGCGCACCGACGAAGGCGCGGTGCTCACAGACAACGCCGCCATCGCCGCCTACCTGGAAGCGCACTGCCCGCAGCCGCCCTTGTTGGGCGTGACCGCGCTGGACAAAGCCGAGATCGCGAGCTGGAACTGGCGGGTTGAGTTTGAAGGCCTGATGGCCATCGCCGAAGCCCTGCGCAACAGCGCCCCTGCCATGGTCAACCGCGCACTGCCCGGGCCGGTGGACTACGCGCAAATTCCTGAATTGGCGCAGCGCGGCCTGATCCGAGTCCAGCAGTTCATGGACATGCTGGAGACCCGCTTGGAAGGCCGAGATTTCATCGCGGCGCAGCAATTCAGCGTGGCCGACATCACCGCCGTGGTGGCCGTGGACTTTGCCCGCGTGGTGCGCGTGAAGCCAGGCGCACAGCATGTGAATTTGAAGCGCTGGCGCGAAGTGATGGGGGCGCGGGAATCGGTTGGGACTTAGGCAACATTCGCTCAGGCCGCAGCGCATTGAAGAAATGTGCGGCCGCGTGAATCTTTAGATCATCTCTCCTCGCAAATTAAGCGTCCACTCCATGCTGTACTTGAAGATCCTTGTCTGCGTCTCGGCAACAACCATGCTGATCGCCTGCGCCGGTTCCAACCCGCACTTCGACGCCAGCAAGCCGCATCACCGACCCGACGGCTTCGCCAACAACTACCTCGACAACAGCAAAATTGGCCAGGGTTTCATGCGCTGGCAGTGGGAACGGTTCAACAGCACCTTGCCTGCAGACCGGCCAGAGCGGGTGCCGCGGCGGGCCGTGGATGTGGCTTACCTGCAGGCCAACCGCAGCGACACCACGGCCACCTGGTTGGGGCACGCCAGCATGCTGTGGCAGATCGGCGGTAAAAACATTTTGGTCGACCCGATTTTCTCTGAGCGCGCCAGCCCAGTGAGCTTTGCGGGCCCGTCGCGCTTGACGCCGTCGGCGCTGCGCTTGGCCGAGCTGCCGCACATCGACGCGGTGGTGATCAGCCACAACCACTATGACCATCTGGACCGGCCCACGGTGCTGGCGCTGCAACAGCAAAAGGGCGGCGCGCCGCTGTTCATCGTGCCCTTGGGCATCAGCGATTGGCTGAAGCGGGAAGGCATCCACAACGTGCAGGCCTTGGACTGGTGGCAGCACCACAACTTGGATGGCGCCATCAAGGGCAGCGTGAAGGTGAGCTTGGTGCCCGCTCAGCATTGGTCGTCGCGCTCACTGACCGACCGCCATGAATCGCTGTGGGGCGGCTTTGTGGTGCAGCACAACGGCTACTCGATGTACTACAGCGGCGACACCGGCTACAGCCGCGACTTCGCCGACATCGCCGCGCGTTTTGGCAAGTTTGACTTCGCGCAAATTCCGGTGGGTTGCTACGAGCCGCGTTGGTTCATGGGCAACCAGCATGTGAACGAACCCGAGGCCATTCAAATTCACCGCGACGTGGGCGCCAAGTTGTCGGTGGGCGTGCACTGGGGCACCTTTCGTTTGTGCGACGACCCGATCGACCAGGTGCTGGATGAATTTCCGAAGGCGGCAAAAGCGGCTGGCTTGAGCCCGACCGAGTTTGTGTTGCCTGCGCTGGGGCAGACGTTTTTGCTGCAGCGCGGCGCTGATGCAAAACCCCAAGCCTCCGTTCAAGCGGCAACGGCGGTTTTGCCTTCGCTGGCGTCAGCCTCCGCTTCCGCCACATCTTCTTCAGCCACCTCTTCCTCGCCCAAAAAGCCACCGCTTTGATGCGCCCACAGGCGCGCGTAAATGCCGCCCGCTGCCAGCAAGCTTCTGTGGTCGCCCACTTCCACCACGCGGCCCTGGTCCATCACCACCAAGCGGTCCATCGCCGCGATGGTCGACAGACGGTGTGCAATGGCCACCACCGTTTTGCCCTCCATCAGCTTGTACAGACTGGTTTGAATGGCGGCTTCCACTTCGCTGTCGAGCGCGCTGGTGGCTTCGTCCAGCAGCAAGATGGGTGCGTCTTTCAACATCACCCGCGCAATCGCCACGCGCTGGCGTTGCCCACCTGACAACTTCACGCCGCGTTCGCCCACATGGGCATCGAAACCGGTACGGCCTTTGGGGTCGGTGAGGTTCTGGATGAAAGCGTCGGCCTCGGCACGCTCGGCGGCATGGCGCATTTGTTCCTCGGTGGCATCGGGTCGGCCGTAATTGATGTTGTCGCGCACCGAGCGGTGCATCAGCGAGGTGTCTTGCGTGACCATGCCCACTTGACGGCGCAGGCTGGTTTGTGTGACGTGGGCAATGTCCTGGCCGTCGATCAAGATGCGGCCGCTGCGCAAATCGTACAAACGCAAAAGCAAATTCACGACCGTGCTTTTGCCGGCACCTGACCTGCCCACCAGGCCGATTTTTTCGCCGGGTTGGATGGTGAGTTTCAGATGGTCGATGACGTTTTTCGCGGGCGGTTTTTGATCTCCCGAGGTTTGGACTCCCGCTTTATCCACCCCATACCCAAACACCACGTCTTCAAAAGCCACCTCGCCGCGCGTGACCACCAGGTCTTTGGCGTCCGGTGCGTCCACCACGGCGCGGGTGCGCGACAAGGTCAGCATGCCGTCTTGCACCGTGCCGATGTGCTCGAACAGGCTGGACATTTCCCACATCACCCAGTGTGAAATGCCGTTCAAGCGAAATGCCATGGCGGTGGCCGCCGCGACCGCGCCGACGCCCACCAGGCCCGGCACCCACAGCCACAGCGCGGTGCCAGTAATGGCCGCAATCAGCAGCACACTCAAAAGCTGATTGACCGCCTCAAACGCAGTGACCAGGCGCATTTGGCCGTAGGCCGTGAGCATGAATTCCTGCATGGCGCTGCGCGCAAAGTGCGCCTCGCGCTGCGAGTGAGAGAACAGCTTCACCGTGGCGATGTTGGTGTAGGCGTCGGTCACGCGGCCGGTCATCAAACTTCGCGCATCGGCCTGCGCCTGCGCCACTTTGCCCAAGCGCGGCACGAAGTAGAAAAGCGCGCACATGTAGAGCAGCAGCCAACCCAAAAACGGCAGCATCAGCCACGCATCGAACGCAGCCACCACCGCCAGCGTGGTGCCGAAATACACCACCACGTAAACCAGAATATCGCTGACGATGAGCCAGGTGTCGCGCACCGCCAGCGCGGTTTGCATGACCTTGGTGGCAATGCGTCCGGCAAACTCATCTTGGTAAAAAACCATGCTTTGCTCGAGCATCTGGCGGTGAAAGTTCCAGCGCAAACGCATCGGAAAATTGCTGAAAAGGCTTTGGTATTTGATGAGTGCTTGCACTGCCGCAAACACCACGCTGACCAGCAACACCGCCGCCATCCACCGCAAGGTGCTGCCTTCGCGTTGCCACAGCTCAGTCGGTTTCACGCTGGCCAGCACGTCCAGCACATGGGCCATCATGCTGAACAAAATGGCCTCGAACGCGCCGATGCTGGCGGTGAACAAAACCAGCAGCAGCAGGTAAGGCCGAACGCCGCGTGAGTTCTCCCACATGAAGGCGAACAAGGTGGGCGGCGGCGGTGGCGGCAGCGTGTCGGGATATGCCGAGACGCGGCGCTCGAAAGATTTGAACAAAACCGACTCCAGCAAATAAAACAGGAAGCGCCAGAGCTTACAAGGCGGCCCTTCGCGGGTATCAACCTGCAAGTCATGCCGCAGGGAAAGCACCGATGCCCCGACTTGGGGCAGACGCCCAAAATCCGCGGACTCGCAGAGGGTGGCTTTGACGCCTCCTTGAATGGCGGGGTGCTGAGGAGACAACACCATCGCGGCCAGGGCCTATCACCCGGCGCCGTTTCTGGGCCGGCCGCAACAAACGGCTCGCTCTGAGAGAGCCGTATCAAGGCCAAAATGAAAGGGCGTCGGACATTCCGACGCCCTTTTCTCTTTCACGCTCCTCTTTCACTCTCCTCTTTGTTATTTCTCTTTGCACAGCGGCGTCTTCTTGCTCGCAGCCCCCCCCCACATGCTTGAACTGGCCACCGTCACCCTGGCGTCGCTCTTTGCTGGTCTCATCGACGCCATCGTGGGCGGCGGTGGTTTGATCTTGGTGCCCGCGCTGTTCAGCGTGTTCCCCAATGCCGCGCCGGCCACCTTGTTTGGCACCAACAAAGGCGCGGCCGTGTGGGGCACGGCGTGGGCCACAGCGCAGTACGCGCGGCGCGTGCAGTTGCAATGGAGCGCGCTGCTGCCGGCCGCGTTCGCAGCATTGACCGGCAGCTTTGCGGGCGCATGGACAGTGACCCTGGTCGACGCCAACGGCCTGCGCAAAGCCTTGCCCTTCATCTTGACCGCCGTGCTCATCTACACCTTGGCGCGCAAAGACATGGGCACCACCCACGCACCGCGTCACAGCGGCCGCAAGCAGGCCTTGCTGGCCAGCGCCATCGGTGTGGTGATTGGTTTTTACGACGGGTTTTTTGGCCCTGGCACCGGCAGCTTTTTTGTGATTTTGTTCGTGCGCTTGCTGGGCTATGACTTCTTGAACGCCAGCGCCAGCGCCAAGTTGCTGAACACCGCCACCAACCTCGCCGCCCTCGCACTGTTCGCCTACAAAGGTCATGTGTGGTGGCACATCGCCGGTGTGATGGCGGTGGCCAATGTGCTGGGCAGCTTGCTGGGCACCCGCTTGGCCCTGAAGCACGGCGCCAGCTTCGTGCGCTGGGTTTTTATTGCCGTGGTGAGCGCGTTGATTTTGAAGACGGCGTTTGATGCGTTTTTGAAGTGAAGTAGCCAGCTCGAGCTGCGCGCACCGCCCGCTGATGCGCAGGCAGGTTGCATCCAACCAACACGCGCGACCCTCGCGAACTTGCGGCTCGAACTGACCCCCTGACACCCGGCTTATCGGGCCACCGGAGCGTCGCTGCAATGCCTAGCATCGACGGACAACCTGAACCATTCTTGGACACCCCATGCCTGTTGACGCTGAACTTCGCTCGCTGAACATTGACATTCCGACGCAACCCGATTCGTTGGTGAAACTGTCTTCCTTGCTTTTGGAAGACGACGTGAATTTGCAGGCGGTGAGCAACTTGATTGAGTCGGACATGGCGCTGGCATCTGCCGTGTTGAAAGCGGTGAACTCATCGCTGTACGGCTTGTCGGGCCGAGTGCAAAGCGTGCAGCAAGCGATCACTTACCTCGGGACGCGCGAAGTGGCCGCGGTGACGTTTGAGATGGGGCTGCGGGCGGTGTTTCCGCCGGCGCCTGAACTGGACGCGATATGGGAGCGCGCGAGCGTGCGCGGTGTGCTGATGAGCCGCATTGGGAGGGCGCTGAGCGTGGATCCGTGGATCGCCCACTCGGCCGGTTTGTTCGAAGAATGCGGCAAGGCGGTGTTGTTTCGCCACTCGTCTGCGCGGTATCAGCCGATGCTGGCCGCCGCAGCCGACGACGAAGAATTGGTGGTGATGGAGTTGGCCGAATTTGGCGTCAGCCACGATGCTTTGGGCGCGGCCTTGTGCGAGACCTGGGGCTTGGCCCCGGCGGCGGCGCAAAGCGTGCGTCACCATGTGACGGCCATCGCCACGCGCGAGCTGCCGCGGCAAGTCAGCCGCCCCAAGATTTGCGCCTTGTCGGTGCTGGCGCACGCGCTGATGACCGACCCCGACACGCTGGACGCAGTGGCCCAGGTGATCTCGCCGCAGGCCGAACTCGATGTGGCGCTGGTGCTGCGCGGCACACGGCGGGTGCAAGCTCAAATTGAAGAGGCCGTGGCCCGCGCGGCCTGAGCGCTCCTGCTGACCGCCCGCGCGGCCTGAGCGCTCCTGCTTCGGCCTATTGAGTTAAGAATTTATCCGTTCGCCCTGAGGTATCGAAGGGTCAGCGCACGAGGGGAACCCTTCCTTCGACGCCTCAGGATGATCGGAAACGCCACCTCAGGGCCAAATGCTCATCCATAACCGGGACAACCGGGCCGGATCCATAACGCCGGTCGCTCACCGCTTCAACAGCGGTGCCAGATACCGCCCGGTGTAACTGGCTGGGACAGCCGCCACCGACTCGGGCGTGCCGACGGCCAGCACGGTGCCACCGCCGGCTCCGCCTTCGGGGCCCATGTCGATCAGCCAGTCGGCGGTTTTGATCACGTCCAGGTTGTGCTCGATCACCACGATGGTGTTGCCTGCGTCACGCAGTTGGTGCAGCACTTTCAGCAGCAAGGCAATGTCGGCAAAGTGCAAACCGGTGGTCGGCTCGTCCAGGATGTACAGCGTGCGGCCGGTGTCGCGTTTGCTCAACTCGAGCGCCAACTTCACGCGCTGCGCTTCTCCGCCTGACAGGGTGGTGGCACTTTGGCCGAGGCGGATGTAGCCCAGACCCACGTCCAACAAGGTTTGCAATTTGCGCGCGATGTTGGGCACGGCGTTGAAATAGGCGTAGGCGTCTTCCACCGTCATGCCGAGCACGTCGGTGATGTTTTTGCCCTTGTACAAAACCTCGAGCGTTTCGCGGTTGTAACGGCGGCCGTGACACACATCGCACTTCACGTAGACGTCGGGCAAAAAGTGCATTTCCACTTTCAGCACGCCGTCACCTTGACAGGCCTCGCAGCGCCCACCAGCCACGTTGAAGCTGAAACGGCCGGGGCCGTAGCCGCGCTCTTTGGCGGTGTTCATCTCGGCAAACAGCTCACGGATGGGCGTGAACATGCCGGTGTAGGTGGCGGGGTTGCTGCGCGGTGTGCGACCTATCGGCGACTGGTCGACGTTGATGACTTTGTCGAACGCGTCCATGCCCTCAATCGTGTCGTGCGCTTCAGGCTCGGTGTGGCTGCCGTAAAGCTTGCGCGCCACGGCGGCGTACAGGGTGTCGTTCACCAGGGTGGATTTTCCAGAACCGGACACCCCGGTCACGCAGGTCAGCAAGCCCACCGGAAAACCGACGCTGACGTTTTGCAGGTTGTTGCCACGGGCGTTGACCACCCGCAGCCAACCGATGTGGGGGTCGGGCGGAAAAAATCGCGATGCCGGCTTGCTCGATGCAACTGGCAACGCGCGCGCATGGGCGCTGTCTTCATCCTCTAGCGGAGGTGGGGCCACGCGCTTGGCGGGCACTTCTATCTTCAACACGCCCGACAAATAGCGGCCCGTCAATGACGCTGCGTTGGCGGCGACTTCGTCTGGCGTGCCCTGCGCAATCACGCAGCCGCCGTGCACACCGGCCCCCAGTCCCATGTCGATGACGTGATCGGCCTGGCGTATGGCGTCTTCGTCGTGTTCCACCACCAGCACGCTGTTGCCGATGTCGCGCAAGTGCCGCAAGGTGCCCAGCAAGCGGTCGTTGTCGCGCTGATGCAGGCCGATGCTGGGCTCGTCCAATACATACATCACACCGGTCAAGCCCGAGCCGATTTGCGAGGCCAAACGGATGCGCTGCGACTCGCCGCCGCTGAGGGTGTCGGCGCTGCGGTCAAGGCTTAAATAGTTCAAACCCACGTCGTTCAAAAACTTCAGGCGCGAGCGAATTTCCTTCACCACTTTGTCGGCAATGTCAGCTTTTGAGCCCCGTAGCGTCAGGCCTTCGAAGTAGGCCAGGCAGTCGCGCAAAGTGAAGTGTTCAACGCGGTAAATGGGCTCGCCCTTGGCGTCCGCTTTGTGGTCCGCTTTTTCGTCCGCTCTTTCGTCATCAGCACCTTGCAAAAACACATTGCGCGCCTCGCGCCTTAGGCGTGAGCCTTCGCAGTCGGGGCAGGGCTTGGCGGCTTGGTAGCGCGCCAGGTCTTCGCGCACCGCTGATGAGTCGGTCTCTTTGTAGCGCCGCTGAAAGCTGGGAATGATTCCTTCAAACGGGTGCGACCGTTTGACGCTGCGGGTTTTGCCTTTGGCGTTTTCAGCCTCGTAGGTGAAGCTGATTTCCTCGCTGCCCGAGCCGTACAGCAGCGTTTGCTTCACAGATTCGGGCAGGTCTTCAAACGGAGCGTCGATGTCAAACGCGTAATGCCTGGCCACGCTCTCCAGCACCGAGAAGGTGTAGGCGTTGCGTCGGTCCCAGCCCTTCACGGCACCGCTGGCCATGCTCAGGCTGGGGAAGCCGACCACGCGAACTGGGTCGAACACGGTGACGTGACCCAAACCGTCGCAACTGGTGCAAGCACCCATCGGCGAGTTGAATGAGAACAGGCGCGGCTCCAATTCGCTGAGCGAATAGCTGCACACCGGACAGGCAAATTTGCTGGAAAAAGTGTGCTCCGCGGGTTTGTCTTTGGTTTCGCCAGACACGCCGTCCATCTCCAGCGCCACCGCCCGGCCGTCGGCAATGCGCATCGAGGCCTCGAAGCTTTCGGCCAGGCGCTGTTGCAAACCGGCGGCCGGGTCGGTGGTGACTTTGACTCGGTCGATCACCACGTCGATGTCTTGCTTCTCGGTCTTCTTGAGGACGGGCAATTCCGCAGCCTCGTAGGTGGTGCCGTTGACGCGAAAGCGTACATAGCCTTGGGCCTGCATGTCGGCAAAAAGTTCGGTGAACTCGCCTTTGCGGTCACGCACGACCGGCGCCAGGATCATCAGGCGCGTGCCCTCGGCCAAGGCCAGTGCTGCATCGACCATTTGGCTGACGCTTTGGGCTTGCAGCGGCACGTGGTGGTCGGGGCAAAACGGTGTGCCGGCGCGCGCGTACAGCAAGCGCAGGTAATCGTGAATTTCCGTGACGGTGCCCACGGTCGAGCGCGGGTTGTGCGAGGTCGCTTTTTGCTCGATGCTGATGGCGGGCGACAGGCCTTCGATCACATCGACATCGGGCTTGTCGAGCAGCTGCAAAAACTGCCGCGCATAGGCCGACAAACTTTCAACGTAGCGTCGGTGCCCCTCGGCGTACAGCGTGTCAAACGCCAAACTCGACTTGCCCGATCCGCTGAGGCCGGTGATCACCACCAGCTTGTTGCGCGGAATGTCGAGGTCGATGTTTTTGAGGTTGTGCGTGCGTGCGCCGCGCACTCGAATCATCGGGGCAGAGGAATAGGCAGGGTCAGCGGGATCGGCAGGGTCGACAGGGTCGGAGACAGCAGGCATCGTGAGGGCGCGGCAAAACCAATGATTTTACTCAGCCCGCTTTACCGAGGTGCGCTGTGCCGATCGCGCAAACCTAAACGCCCAAGCCAGGCCCAAGCCAGGCCCAAGCCAGGCCCAAGCGCAAGCCCAAACCCAAACGCGACCCACGGCAACCCGCTCGGCGCGGGGCTGCTTTGACTTCAGCCGCCCAGAACCCGCAATATCTCGCGCCCATAAGCTTCCAGCTTCTTCGCACCCACGCCGCTGACTGCGCCCAGCGCGTCGAGCGAATCGGGTTGCGCGCGGGCCATTTCGGCCAGCGTGGCATCGTGGAAAACAACGTAGGCAGGCAGGTTGTGTTCACGGGCCACTTCGGCGCGCCAGGCCTTGAGGTCGGCAAAGCGGGCGGTGGCTTCTTCGTCCAACGGCACCGGCGGCGCTTTGTCCTTGCTGAAGAGCTTTGCGCGCAAGACTGACGTGATGGATCCGGCGCGCCCACGCCTGGGCGCGCTCAGCGCTTCGGTCGCCTCTCGCAGCAGCAACTGAACCTGGCCGCGCAGCACATCGCGCGCGCTGTCGGTGAGTTCCAACGTGTTGTATTCGCCTTCGGTTCGCACATGGCCCAGCGCAATCAACTGGCGGAGCACCGCGCGCCACTGCGCTTCGCTGACATCGGCACCGATGCCGAAGGTGCTCAGGCCGGCGTGACGGTGTTGCGCCACCTTGTCGGTCAGCTTGCCGCGCAACACGTCGATCAAGTGGCCGGCACCAAAACGCTGGCCGCCGTTTTGATGGAAGCGGTAGATGCAGCTCAGCGCCTTGCGCGCCGCGTCGGTGGCGTCCCAGGTGGCGGGCGGACTCAGGCAGTTGTCACAGGCGTTTTGATACTTCGCGCACGCCAGCGTCGGCTCGCCAAAGTAGGCCAGCAATCGAACGCGGCGGCAATCGTGGCTTTCGGCCAGCGCCAGCAAGGCTTCCAACTTCTGCACCTGCCCGCGCTTGAATTCTTCCCCGGCCGGGCTGTCGTCGATCATGCGGCGCTGGTTCACCACGTCGGCCAGGCCGTAGGTCATCCAGGCGTCCGCGGGCAGGCCGTCGCGCCCGCCCCGGCCGGTTTCCTGGTAATAACTTTCGATGTTTTTCGGCAAGTCGAGGTGCGCCACAAAGCGCACGTCGGGTTTGTCAATGCCCATGCCAAAGGCGATGGTGGCCACCATCACCAAACCCTCTTCGCGCAAAAAACGGTCTTGGTGGCGGCGCCGCACGTCGGCGTCCAGGCCCGCGTGATAGGCCAGTGCGGTGACGCCTTCGCCGCTCAACCATGCGGCGGTCTCGTCCACCTTTTTGCGCGACTGACAGTAAACAATGCCAGCGTCGCCGTCGTGTTCGTCGTGGATGAAACGCAGCAACTGTTGGCGGGGGTTGTCTTTTTCCACCACGCTATAGCGGATGTTGGGACGGTCAAAGCTGCTGATGAAAACGCGCGACGCCTCCAGCTGCAAGCGCGTGATGATGTCGGCGCGCGTGAGGTCGTCGGCCGTGGCCGTAAGCGCGATGCGCGGCACGCCGGCAAAGCGCTCGTGCAGCACGTTGAGCGCTAAATAGTCTTCGCGAAAGTCGTGGCCCCACTGGCTCACGCAGTGAGCCTCATCGATGGCAAACAAGCTGAGCAAACCGCGCTCGTGCAGCGAATCAAGTTGCGCCAGGAAGCGCGGTGTGGTCAGGCGCTCTGGCGCGGCATACAGCAGCACCAAGCGCCCGCCCATCATTTCGCGCTCGATGCGCTGGGCTTCTTCAGACGTCAGCGATGAGTTGAGATACGCGGCGTGCACACCGGCCTCTTCCAGCGCGCCGACCTGGTCGTGCATCAGCGCGATCAAGGGGCTGACCACGATCGCCACGCCTTTGCCCGCGCGGTGGCGGGCGATGGCGGGCACCTGGTAACAAAGACTCTTGCCGCCGCCGGTGGGCATCAACACCAGGGCGTCGCCGTCGGCCACCACGTGATCGACAATTTCTGCCTGCGCCCCGCGAAACGCAGGGTATCCAAACACTTGCTGGAGGATGTCGGCGGGCCGGGTTGATGGGCGTTGGTGAGCTGAAGTTTCGGTGCTGTGCATATCGGACTGACGGTGGCGCGCGATGGTAAGTCACCGCTTTGGTTGCCTCTGACGCGGACTCGGATCGGCGCGCTTTCCGCGCCACCGACCACCGAACGGGTCGTGCTAACTTTCGAGGGCGGACTCGGTATCAGTTGCGGTTTCCGCTTCGGTTCCGGCAGCGACTTCCATCGGCATCAACATGGCCTTTGTGCTGCTGACCTGCAGCGCGGCTCGCATCCTCCTTTGCGCACCTCACAAAGCCGTACAAACTCTCACAAGGATGAAACCCATGCTGCGTTCACCCACTCTCGCAATGGCTGTTTTGCTCGCGGCGCTCACCACGGCAAGTTCGGCGTCTACGGCGCAAACCAACACCGCGCCCATCGCAGCCGTGCGCAACGTGACCGACCAGTTTTTTGGCACATCTGTGGTCGATCCTTACCGTTACTTTGAAAATAAAAAGCGGCCAGCGGTGACACGTTGGATGAAGGCGCACAACGATCAGGCGCGCGCTGCCCTGGCCAAAATCCCGGGCCGTGACGCGATGCTGGCCAACCTGACGCGGTACGACGCCTCGGTGTCAGACCGGGTGAACTCGATCACGCGCCTGCCGGGCGAGGTTTATTTTCTGGAGCGCCGCGCGGCCACCGACAACCAATTCAAGCTCTACATGCGGCGCGGCCTGAGCGGTGCAGACACCTTGCTGGTGGACCCGCAGGCGCTGGAAAAATCCACCGGCAAGCCGCACGCCATCAATTGGTATGTACCTTCGCCCGACGGCAGCATCGTGGCCTACGGCTTGTCGCAAGGCGGCTCCGAAGAAGCGGTTTTGCACTTGCTGGACACCAAGACCTTGAAGCCAATTGGCCAGCCCATCAGCCGCGCCAACTACGGCGGCGTGGACTGGACGGCAGACGGCAAAACGCTGGTCTTCAACCGCCTCCAGGAAATGCGCAAAGGCATGCCTGAGACGCAAAAATACCAAAGCTCGCAAATGCTGATGCTGACGCCGGGCCAGGCCGCGTCAAAAGCCAAAGTGGCATTTGGCAACAAGGTGAAGGGCGTGGACATCGGCCCCGCCGAGAGTCCCACGCTGAGCCTGACGTTCGATGGCCGCTGGGCCATCGGCGCGGTCTACAACGGCACGCAGCGCGAAATCACCTTGTTCATGGCGCCGCAGGCGGACGTGCTGGCCGGTCAAGCCAAGTGGCAAAGGGTTGCCAGCCGCGACGATGCCGTCACCGCCTTCAGCTACTTCAACGACACGCTGTATTTGGTGACACACAAAGGAGCACCGCGCTCGCAGGTATTGGCGCTCGACATGAAGGCACCCCGACTTGCCGATGCGGTGGTGGTGGTGGCTGCGTCTGACCGGGTGGTGATCCGGGTGGCGGCCGCATCGGATGCTTTGTACGTCGAGACGCGCGACGGCAACATCAAGCGCTTGTTCAAACGCGCCTACTGGACACCAAGCAGCGCACCTGGCGTCGCACCTGGCGCAACTGCAAACACCGCGACCGAAGTGCCACTGCCCCTCGAAGGCTCGTTTGCCTTGGGCGACAGCGAAAGCGGTGCCAGCGCCGCCGACCCGCGCTTGCCAGGGGTATTGATCGACCTCGAAAGCTGGACGCGTGCGCGCCAAGTGTTTGTGGTGGGCGCAGACGGCAAAGTCAGCAACACCGGCATGCAGCCGGCGGGCCGCTTTGATGCGCCCACCGACATCGAAGCCCTTGAGGTGAAGGTGCCCAGCCACGACGGCGCGCTGGTGCCGATGTCCATCATTCACCGCAAGGGCGTGAAGCTCGACGGCAACAACCCGACGCTGCTTTATGGCTACGCCAGCTACGGCATCACCGAAGAACCCTTTTTCAGCACCAGCCGTCTGGCGTGGATGGACGCGGACGGCGTGTTCGCCATTGCCAACCCGCGCGGCAGCAGCGTTTACGGCAACGATTGGTACAAGGATGGATTCCAAGCCACCAAACCCAACACCTGGAAAGACTTCATCGCCTGCGCTGAATTCTTGATTGCGCAAAAGTACACCCAGCCCGCGAAGCTGGGCATCTTGGGCGGCAGCGCCGGCGGCATTTTGGTGGGCCGCGCCATGACCGAACGGCCCGATTTGTTTGCCGCCGTCATTCCGGCAGTGGGCGTGCTCGACACCCTGCGCGCTGAGAGCACCGCCAACGGCGTGCCCAACATTCCGGAATTTGGCAGCGTCAAAACCGCGGCCGGTTTCAAAGCGCTGCAGGCCATGAGCACCTACGACCATGTCAAACCGGGTGTGGCTTACCCGGCCGTGATGCTGACCCACGGCGTGAACGACCCGCGCGTGGAAGTATGGGAATCCACCAAAACCGCAGCGCGGCTGAAGGCGGCCACCAGCAGCGGAAAGCCGGTGCTGATGCGGCTGGACTTCGACGCCGGTCACGGCATAGGCAACACCAAGATGCAGCAGCTCTCCGAACGCGCCGACGTGTTCTCGTTTTTGTTGTGGCAAATGGGCGTGGCAGGCTATCAACCCTGAGCGCCAGGCGGCTGAAATCGCGCACCGCTGCAGCTTTCAGCCGGATAATCAAGGGCCCGATTTTTCAACCCTCTCAGGAGCCGACATGGCCTCAATCAACAAAGTCATCCTTATCGGCAACCTGGGCAAAGACCCTGAAGTTCGCTACACCCCCAACGGCGCGGCCATTTGCAACATCGGCATTGCCACCACAAGGAGTTGGAAGGACAAAACGTCGGGCGAAAAGGTGGAAGAAACCGAATGGCACCGCGTCGTTTTTTACGACCGCCTGGCCGAGATTGCCGGTGAGTATCTGAAAAAAGGCCGCCCCGTTTACGTCGAAGGCCGCCTGAAAACCCGCAAGTGGCAGGACAAAGACGGCGTCGAAAAATACACCACCGAAATCGTCGCCGACAACATGCAGCTGCTCGGCGGCCGCGACGGCGAAGGCAGCGGCGGCGGTGGCAGCCGCGCTGCCAGCGGTGGTGGCGGTGGCGGAGGCAGTAATTACGGTGGTGGCGGTGGAGGCGGTGAGGACCGAAGCGACGCGCCCGCGCCGCAGTATTCGCCTCGCGCGAACACCCCGGCCGCCCGCCCCGCCGCCAACAAACCCGCGCCGAAGTCATCGACGGGCTTTGAAGATATGGACGACGACATTCCGTTTTGAGTCTTTGTAAGCCCAGAATCTTGTAGGCCCCCAAAAACCCACCCTCCCTAGATGTTGGGTTTCAGGAGATCATGTCCCCATTCGAAGCTGGCCGCTGTTTCGAGCGCGGGAGGTGATGGCCGGTTTGGTTGAGTCACTGAAATCTGGGAGTCCTGCATGAGTCGAGTACACGCCCAAGCCCGCACCACCCCATTGCTGCGCGTGGAAATCAAAGCCAGCACCGCCACTCAATCGGAGCTGGCCGACATCTACAACGTCAGCGTGGCCACCGTGCGCAAGTGGCAACGCCGCGATGAGCCGCATGACCGCTCCCATCGACCTCACAAGCTGTCCACCACCTTGTCGCCAGGGCAAGAGGCCATCGTGGTCGAACTGCGTAAGACATTGTTGCTGCCGCTGGATGACTTGTTGGTCGTGGTGCGCGAGTTCATCAACGCCCAAGCCTCCCGCTCCGGTTTGCAGCGCTGCTTGCAGCGCCATGGCGTGGGGCAGCTGCGTGAACTGCAACGCGAGGCAAGCGGCCAGCCTGAACCCACCATCAAGACCTTCAAGTCATACGAGCCGGGCTTCCTGCACCTGGACATCAAGTACCTGCCGCAAATGCCCGATGAGCATGCTCGGCGCTACTTGTTCGTGGCCATCGACCGCGCCACGCGCTGGGTCTTCATTCGCGTGTACGACGATCAGACCGAGCGCAGCAGCACCGACTTCCTGCGCCGCCTTCACCAGGCAGCGCCCATGCTGATCAGCAAAATCTTGACCGACAACGGCAGTCAGTTCACAGACCGCTTCACCTCACGCCAGCGCGTCCCATCAGGTGAGCATGCCTTTGACAAGGCATGCCTGGCGCTGGACATCGAGCACCGTCTGGCACCACCGCGCCACCCTCAGACCAACGGCATGGTGGAACGATTCAATGGCCGCATCACCGATGTTGTTCAGCAAACCCGCTTTACTTCAGCTGCACAACTGGAGGCCACTCTGACAAACTATGCCAAGACATACAACAGCCGCATCCCGCAGCGCGCCCTGAACCATTTGTCGCCTGTTCAAGCGCTCAAGGACTGGCAGTCAAAAAGACCTGAGCTGTTCGTGAAGAGGGTTATTGATCTCCCGGGTCTTGACAATTAACAACTTGTTCACGCACCCACACACCAAGATCGAATTCGTGCCGCGTGATCTGGGCGTTACCCGGGTAACGGCCACAAAGTATTTGGATGCGTTGGCCGAGGGTGGCTTTGTACGCAAGCAGAAAATCGGCCGAAGCAACCATCACATCAACGTGGCGTTGAATGCCGTGTTGCAGGCGCCACAGCCTAAGTTACCCACCTAGACAGCAGCCCCGCCTACCCCCGTCCCATCAACCTCACTTCGGCTCGCGCCAGCGCTTCGGGCAGGCCTGACAGCACCAAGGTGTCGCCTGCGGTGAGCAGAAGGGCGGCGTCGGGCTTGTTGACGCCACCGCTGGCGCGGCGCACCGACACGACGCTGACGCCGATGGTGTGCAAGGCCAGATCGCTCAGCACTTTGCCCACACAAGCACCTGCCATGGGCACGGTGATGCTTTGCAGGCGGGCATGTGTCAGCTCGTCGGCGGTGTCGTCGTCTGCGCCGTGAAAGTAGCCGCGCAGCAAGCTGTACCGGGCGTCGCGCTGCTCTTGCACCACACGGATCACGCGGCGCATGGGCACGCCTACCAAGGCCAGCGCGTGGCTGGCCAGCATGAGCGAGCCTTCGATGGCTTCGGGCACCACTTCGGTGGCGCCGGCGGCTTGCAGGCGCTCTAGATCGCTGTCGTCCAGTGTGCGCACGATGACCGGCACTTGCGGTGCGTGCTCTTGCACGAGGCGCAAAATTTTGAGGGCCGAGGGCGTGTCGTGGTAGCTCACCACCACCGCGTTGGCGCGGGCCAAGCCGGCGGCCATCAGGCTTTGCAAACGGGCGGCGTCACCAAACACCACGCTTTGTCCGGCCGCGGCAGCTTGACGGACCCGGTCGGGGTCCAGATCGAGTGCCATGTATTGAATGTGCTCGCCTTCCAGCAAGCGCGCGAGGTTCTGGCCGCTGCGGCCGTAGCCGGCAATGATGACGTGCGCCTCGGTGTTGATGGCGCGCTTGGCGATGCTGGTCATGGCGACCGACTGCATGAGCCAGTCGTTGGCGCTGAGGCGCATGACGATGCGGTCGCTGTACATGATGAGAAATGGCGCGGCCAACATGCTGAGCACCATGCTGGCGAGCACCGGGCTTTGCAAATGCGCGGGCAGCAAGCCTTGCTGAGTGGTCAAGGTCAGCAGCACAAAGCCAAATTCACCGGCCTGCGCCAGGTACAACCCGGTGCGCAGCGCCACCCCGGTGGCTGCACCAAAGGCTTTGGCCAGGGCAGTCACCAGCGCAAACTTGAACATCACCGGCAGCGCCGTCATGAGCAGCACCAGGGGCAGTTGCTTGAGCACCGCGTCCGCATTGAGCTTCATGCCAATGGTGATGAAAAACAGACCCAGCAGCACGTCGTGAAAGGGGCGGATGTCGGTCTCGACCTGGTGCTTGTATTCGGTCTCGGCGATCAGCATGCCGGCCACGAAAGCACCCAGCGCCAGCGACAAACCGGCCAGCTCGGTGAGGTAAGCCAGGGCCAACGTCACCAGCAATATGTTCAGCACAAACAGCTCATCGCTCTTGCGCCGCGCCACCACCGTCAACCAGGTGCGCATGACCCACGGGCCGCCCACCAGCAGCAAGGTGAGCAGCACCGCCGCTTTCAACGCGGCCAAGCCGAAGGCGTATGCCATGGCTTCGGGCTTGGAGCCGAGGGCCGGAATGAGCACCAGCAGCGGCACCACGGCCAGGTCTTGAAACAGCAATATGCCGATGACGCGCCGACCGTGCTCACTTTCAAGCTCCAAGCGCTCGGCCATGAGCTTGACGACGATGGCGGTGCTGCTCATGGCCAGCGCGCCGCCCAAGGCCACGGCGCTGTGCCAGTCCAAGCCCCAAGAAGAACCCGCTTGAACAAACACCCAGGCCAACGCGGCATTGCCGACCACCGCTGCAAGGATGGTCAACGCGACTTGGCTCAAGCCCAACCCGAACACCAGCTTGCGCATGCTGTGCAGCTTGGGCAAGTTAAATTCCAGGCCGATCACAAACATCAAAAACACCACGCCAAATTCGGCGAGGTACTCGACCCCCGCCGAGTCTTTGGACAGCGCCAAGGCGTGCGGGCCGATCAACACCCCGACCGCCAGATAGCCCAACATCGGCGGTAATTTCAGTGAGCGGCACACCACCACGCCCGCCACAGCGGCGACCAGGTAGAGCAAGACCAATTCGAGCGTGGAGGCCATGGGATGCGGGCGCTGGGGCGGTGCCTAAAATGGCGAATGACGAGAACTTCATCGTAATGGACGCTGCCAACGCACCACGATCGTTCGATGCGCAGCGAGCCCTGGAGCTGGCCCGGCGCACGTTCGACATCGAAGCGCAAGCGCTGCTCGGACTGAAGAATCGCCAGGATGCCAACTTCGCCGCCGCGGTTCAGGCCATGCTAACGGGCACGGGTCGGGTGGTGGTGATGGGCATGGGCAAAAGCGGTCATGTGGGCCGAAAAATTGCGGCCACGCTGGCGTCGACCGGCACGCCGGCGATGTTTGTGCATCCCGCCGAAGCCAGTCACGGCGACCTCGGCATGGTGTTGCCGGCCGATGTGGTGCTGGCAATTTCCAACTCAGGTGAAAGCGATGAGTTGGCCGCCATTCTTCCGGCCCTCAAGCGCGTGGGCGTGACCTTGGTGGCGATGACGGGCAAGCTCGATTCCACCCTGGCGCAACACGCCAACATCACGCTGAACAGCGGCGTGGACCAAGAAGCCTGCCCGCTGAATTTGGCGCCCACCGCCAGCACCACGGCCCAAATGGCTTTGGGCGATGCGCTGGCCGTGGCCCTGCTGGACGCGCGCGGTTTCAAAGAAGAAGACTTTGCGCGTTCACACCCCGGCGGCAGCCTGGGCCGCAAGCTGCTCACTCATGTGTTCGACGTGATGCGCAGTGGCGACGCCGTGCCGCGCGTGAACGCCGATTTGCCGTTTGTGCAGACCATGCGCGTCATGACTGAAAAGGGCTTGGGCGCCACCGCCGTGACTGACGACACGGGCCGGGTGCTGGGCATCTTCACCGACGGCGATTTGCGCCGCCTGGTCGAGCAAGGCCGCGATCTGCGTGCGCTGACTGCCGGTGAGGTGATGCACGCCAGGCCGCACACCGTGCGCGATCAGGCACTGGCGGTGGACGCAGCCCAACTCATGGAGCAACACCGCATCAACAGCCTGTTGGTGGTGGACGCACACGGCGTGTTGGTGGGCGCTTTGAATGTGAACGACCTGATGCGCGCCAAGGTGCTTTGATGGCGAGCGTTGCTGCTGTTTTGCGGTTTCCAGATGCGCTGCTGCAAAAAGCCAAAGGCATCCGCGCGGCCATCTTCGATGTGGACGGCGTGCTCACCGACGGACGCATCTACATCAGCGAGCGCGGCGAAGAATTCAAAGCCTTCAGCACCTTGGACGGACACGGACTGAAGCTGCTGGCGCTGGGCGGCATCACGCCCGTCGTCATCACCGGACGCGACTCACCAGCGGTGCGTCGGCGCGTGGCCGACCTTGGCATCGCGCACGCGGTGTACGGCGTGCACGACAAGCTGGCCGCCGCCGAGGTTTTGATACGCGCCTTGGGCATCGAATGGCCACAAATGGCCGCGATGGGTGACGACTGGCCCGACTTGCCGCTGTTGACGCGCGCCGGCTTTGCCTGCGCCCCCGCCAATGCACACGTCGAAGTCAGGACAGTGGCTCATCACGTGTGCATATTGCAAGGCGGCCACGGTGCCGCCCGCGAATGCTGCGATGTGTTGCTCAGCGCCAGCGGCCGTTATGCGACGTTGCTGCAAGGTGAGCTCGTCACTTTGGACGCCGCAGCGGTTCGATCGGCTGACAAACCTGGCCACCAAGGCGCGGGCACGTGAACCTGTCCACCACCGCCACCGACCTGCCACCGCTGCCCGAGCTGCTGCTGCAGGCCAGCCCGGCGCTGCCGTTGGCCGAGGCAGCCGAGCGGCGCTCGTTGCGCCGTTCCTGGCCCGCCCGCATCGCCGAGTTGCTGTCGGCATATTTGCCGTTGCTGCTGATGGCCTTGCTGGCTTCGGGCACTTGGTGGCTGGTGAAAAACACGCCCGTGCCGTCGCAAGCCAACGCCGCGAGCACACCACGCCATGAACCCGACTACGCGATGACCCAATTCACGGTGCAGCGCTTTTTGCCGGAAGGCAGCATGCGCTTGCAAGTCGAAGGAAACGCACTGCGCCACTACCCTGACACCGACACGTTGGAGATCGACCAGGCCCGCGTGCGCAGCTGGGGCCCCGACGGCCGCGAAACCGTGGCCACCGCCCGCCTCGCGCAAAGCAACGCAGACGGCTCCGAAGTGCAGCTCAGCGGCGGCGCGCGAGTCACGCGCCAAGCCTTGACCAGCCCGGCACTCCCGGGCAGCGCGTTCAAACCCGACGACGCGATTGAATTCAAGGGCGAGTTCCTGCACGCGTTTTTCAAGGCCCAGCGGGTGCAATCGCACCTGCCGGTAACGGTCACGCGCGGTCGCACCGTGATGCGCGCCGACAGCTTCGAATACGACAACGTCGCCGGCGTTTTGCTGCTTAAGGGGCGCGTGCGGGCCAGCTTCGCTGCGCCGACGAAATAAGCCCCGCACGCCCGAACGCCCATGACCAAATGACCGCACCGTTGGCCTTCATCACCGGCGCGTCCAGCGGCATCGGCCGGGCGCTGGCGCTGCGTTTTCATCAGGCCGGCTACAGCTTGGCCTTGGTCTCCCGGCGCGGCGCTGAGTTGCAAAACTGGGTGGCCGCGCAAGGCTGGTCGGCACAACAAGCCACGGTGTACGCCGCCGATGTGCGCGACGCCGACGCCATCACCGCCGCGGGTCGGGCCTGCACGGCCGCGCAAGGGCTGCCCGATGTGGTGGTGGCGTGCGCGGGTCTGAGCATCGGCATGGACACCGCAGAGTTTGCCGATCTGGACGTGATGCGCCGGATCTACGAGACCAACAACCTCGGCACTGCCGCCACCTTTCAACCGTTTGTGCGCGCGATGTGCCAGCGCGGCAGCGGCCGCTTGGTGGGCATTGCCAGCGTCAACGGCATACGCGGCATTCCGGGCCACGGCGCCTACTGTTCGAGCAAGGCAGCGGTCATTTCTTACTGCGAAAGTCTGCGCGGCGAGTGTCGGCCGTTTGGGGTGAAGGTGGTCACGCTCAGCCCCGGCTATGTGAAAACACCGCTGACCCGCGACAACGCTTACAACATGCCGTTTGCGATGGAAGTTGGCGACTTTGCCGATCGCGCTTTCCAGGCGATTGAGGCAGGCACCAGCTACCGCGTGATTCCCTGGCAAATGGGCGTGTTGGCCAAGCTGCTGCGGGTGCTGCCGAACGCGGTGTTTGACCGGGTTCTGGCGAGCCGGCCGCGCAAAAAACGGCAGGGCGAATGACGTTTCGGCCGCGCAAGAAAAAACGCCCGACTCTGGTCTGGAGCCGGGCGCGTTCTGCGTTCAACGCTTCACAAAGGTGTACTTGACCGTGTAGTCCACCACCACCGGCGAGCTGATGCGGACGTTGTAGGTGCCCACGCCGCTGGCGTATGCGCAAGAAACCACCTGCACGCCTGGTGGCAGCTGCGCGGCGTAAGTGGCGTCACCGCAAAATTCAGCTTGCGACGCTGGGGCACCGGGCAAACCGTCGACGCAAATTTGAGGAGTGCCGACACCAAAGCCGCTGACCGTGGTGTCGATCAACAACGAATATGTGCCGGCTGCTGCGGCTTTGCACGCGCCGATGTTGACGTTCAAGTTGGTGGTGCTGCCACCGGCCGTGAAGCTCAGGCTGATGCCGGTGGTTGCCAAGTTGCCGTTCCAGGTAATGAGCGTGCTGCCAGCCGGGCTGGTCACTGACTCGGTGCAGCTGGTGGCGGTGCAACTGAACTGCACACGCAAGCCGTCCAGCACGGCGTCATAACCAGCGCGGTTGGCGCTGAAGGCGGTGTTGAATACGTTGAAGCTGGTGTAGTCGACGCTCTTGGCTGCGAACTGGGTCTGGAAGTTGGCGTTGAGCAGTTTGGCGGCATTCAATATCGCCTCAGACGACAACTGCGCAGTGCTCCAGGCGTCGTACAGCGCCGCCAGCGGCTTGTTGGCGTTGGCTTTGGACAGCGCCAAAGTGGACAACGGTGTGATGTTGGCCACACCGGCATCGGCGGCGTACGAATACCAGACCTTGCCGGCTGAGTCGGTGATGTTCAGCGCGTAAGGCGCTCCTGCCGCCACGCTGATGGAATAGCTGCCGTCGGCAGCGGTCGTGGCGGTGGCGGTTTTGCCGGCGGCGTTGACGGCATTGACTTTGCCAAGCGCAATCGGCGCGCCAGTGGCGGCCACGCCGGTGATGGTGACGTTGGCCGCAGCGGCGGGACCTCCAGCGGCCGGACCAGCAGCAGCTGGAGAGGGGCTGTCGTCACCGCCGCCACAGGCTGCCAAGCCCAGGGTCAAGGCGGTGGCAGCCAGCGAGAGCGTCAGGGTGGACGCGAAAGTAGACGCAAGGTTTTTCATGAGAATTCCTGGTTCTGTGATCAATGAACATAGGCGACCAGCTCGCCTGCTGGGCCTCGACCGCGTGTTCCAAGGAAGTGCATTGGGCGCGCTCAAAATCGAAGTCATCGGTTTACGCCAGCTCGCATCTCCAAACGGCTCACCTCATTTCGAAAGACATGAAAACAACTTGGCGCGGCGCATCCGCTACCGTTTCGCAACCCTTGCCCGTGCGCCGTGCGGCTGTTTGCCGCAGAAGCACCGCGGCGCATCGACAGTTGCCGGCCAGAGCAAAGTCGCGCACCTTTCGCCCGGCGCGACCAGTTGCATCGCAGCCAAGATTTTGTGTCGGTGGTGCTCGACCCGGTGGGCACCCGGTGCTCGGCGCAATTCGTGCGCCTCAACGCTGCCGACGTGGTGAGCGACGGCATGTTCATCGCCGCCAACCGACCCGCAGGACTTTGCGCCAGAATGGGTCGACGACAACACCTTGAACAAAAAGTGTCGCCCCTCACAGACACAGCGGCGCAGCGGCCGGAAATATTGCTCCTCGACGCAAGCAACTCGCTGCGCGCAGTTTGGCAACGCACACCGTATCGGCGTGCTGCCGACACTGACGCGGGTTTGAGCGAGTCCGCGTCGCTAAATCGACTCACCTCGATGCCGTTCCGGCACCGTTTTGGCGTGGCGCGCAGTTTGAGCATTGGCCAGCCAGAAGACCCGCGGGCCTGATCTACAGCAAAGCACCGAAGCCTTTGCCAAGTTGTCTTATGAACTCGACCGATGGCGGCTTGAGTCGAAAGCAGGAATGAAAAAAGCGGTGGGCTGAGAGCGCCACCGCTTTATTTTTGGGCTGTTTTTGGTCAGTAACCGCCGCGATTTCCACCGCCGCCGCCACTACCACCGCCACCGCCATAACCGCCGCCACCACCACCGCCGGAACGGCCGCCGCCGCCACCACCGCTGCCGTAGCCGCCACCGCCACCTGAACGGCCACCGCCGCCACCGAAGCCACCGCCGCCACCCGAACCGCCGCCAGAACCACCACCGCCGTAGCCACCACCGCCGCCGGAGCGGCCACCGCCACCACCGCCGAAGCCGCCGCCACCGCCTGAAGGACGACCGCCGCCGCCGCCGCCGAAGCCGCCCGGACGCTCTTCGCGCGGACGTGCCTCATTGACCACGAGGGCGCGGCCGTCGATGGCCTGACCGTTCATGCCGTTGATGCCAGATTGAGCTTCCGCGTCCGAGCCCATTTCCACGAAGCCGAAGCCCTTGGAACGACCCGTGTCACGGTCCATCATCACCTTGGCAGATGTGACGGTGCCGAACTGTGCGAATGCCTGTTGGAGATCTTCGTCGCGAACGCTGTATGCGAGATTGCCGACGTAAAGTTTATTGCCCATGTTGGAGCGCCTTTCTTCCTGCAGTGATTCCTGCTGAGTGCTTGAGATGACTCTGTGCAACTTCTACCTATCCTGACCAATTAAAGAAAAGGCGCGGTTTCCAAGCACAGAATTTTTATTATCAAACAATAACTTCGGTCGCGGCAAAGGGTTCGTTCGCAGTTGTCAAATAAAGTGTTGTTTTGAAGTCGTGGGATTGACCTGAACCGGCTTCTTCTGAAGTTTGATCACCGCGTTGGATCTCGACCCCGCTGGCTATGATCTGCCGCGAGCTTCCTCAGGTCTGTCGAATCGCATGTTCGCCAGCTCCCGCCCCAACAACACCTCACCCGTTTTGCCACTTACGTCGCTCACCCCACTTGACGCTCTGAGCCCCGCCCTGCGCAGCGTCGACGCGGTGCGCAATGGGCGCGCCCTTCTTGTGCTGTTGGGCACGTTTGCCAGCGCGGGTTTGCTCTTGTCGATGGCCGAAGCGTCACTCGCCCGCAGCTCGGTCACATGGGGTGCGGCGCAGGCGGCGGCGGCTTTCTTCACCGCTTTTTACGGCGGCAGTGCGGCCGGCCTGTTGGTAATGGACCAGTCGCGCGGCGTGCCGGTGCGCGACATCCCCGACGCGCTGCGCGCCTCGCTGTTGACCGCTCACCGTTTGTTGTGCGTGTTGCTGATCGTTGCGCTCGTCTACGCGTTTTTTGCCGCCTTGCTGTTCGGTTTGATGTGGCTGAGCCGCGTGGCGGTCAGCGGGCCGGTGCTTGGGCCGCTGTTGTTCGGCTTGGCTGTGCCGGTCGGAGTGGTTGGGATCGGTGCGGCCTTGCTGGCGGGCGGAGCCGTGATCGTGCCGTTGGCGGCACCTGCGGTGTGGTCGGGCACAGGCGTGCTGGCCACGCTCAAACAACTGGCGCTGTTGGTGCGCGAGCGCTTGCCTGACGCTGCCTTGCTGATTGCGGCAGTGAGCTTGCTCACCGCGGGTGTGGGCGCGCTGGTCACTAGCCTGGTGATGGCGGGCGGGCGCGCGGTGGCCGAACTGGGCATCGCGGTGGTGGGCGTGGATGTTCCGGCCAAACAGTTGATGGCGGGCATGTTTGGCTACGGGCTGCGCACCCTGGGTGCCACCGGCGCCATCAGCGCTGCGCCGCCGGGTTCGTCGGCGCACGCGGCGGCGGCCTTGGTGGGTGGCGGCGTGGTTTTTGCGCTGGCGCTGGTTTTACCGGGCCTGGTTTATTTGCGCGGCACGACCGCGGTTTACTTGGTTTTGACGGCACCTCGGCCGCGTTGACAGCCACGAAGGCCCGCTCAAACATGACAGTGCGCATTGCCAGTTTGGTGCCCAGCCTGACGGAGCTGTTGGTGGCGTTGGGCCTGCGCCAGCACATCGTGGCGCGCACCGGGTTTTGCACGCATCCGGCTGACGCAGTTGCCGGCATCCCCAAAGTGGGCGGCACCAAAGACGTCAACCTGGCCAAGTTGCGACGCCTGGCTCCCACCCACGTGCTGATCAACGTCGACGAAAACCGACTCGACGTCGCACAGGCGCTGCGCGAATTCGTGCCTCACGTGGTGGTCACGCACCCCAGCGCGCCGCAAGACAACCTGGCGCTGATCGATCAGATGGCGGCGGTGTTTGGCGAACTGCCTGGCCTGACCCAACAGATCGCCGAACGCGCGTCTGAACTTCGCCAAGATTTTCAGCGCGCATGGGAAGCCACCTCAGGCTGCGTCTTCCCCGAGCAGCGCGTGCTGTATCTGATCTGGCGCAAGCCGTGGATGACGGTGGCTCGCGACACCTATATCGCCAACATGCTGGCCAGCGTGAATTGGAAAACCTGGCCCGATGTGGTGGGCGGCGAGTTTGGTGCCGCCCGTTACCCCAGCTTGAGCGGCACCGAGCCGTGGTTGCACCGCATCGACCGCGTGTTGCTCAGCTCTGAGCCTTACCGATTTACCGAGGCGCACTTTGAAGAGGCGCAGCAACTTTGCCCACAGGCCAAAGTGCAACTCATTGACGGTGAGCTGCTCAGCTGGTACGGCCCGCGCGCGGCGACGGGCTTGCGTTACCTCAGCGCGCTGGCGTCGCAGGCTTGAATTCGCGCCTTACCGGGTGACGCCGCGTTGGGTGTCAGGCTGCCGACTGGGGCTGCGCCTACCATCCCGGCCATGGACATCTACAAGCCGCTCGTGGCCCTGCTCGCCATCGTCAATCCGATCGGCGTGATCCCGTTTTTCATTCATTTCACGCAGGGCTTCAACCGCGAGCAGCGTCAGCGCACCATACGCATCAGCGCCTTCACTGCGTTTTTGGTGATCGCTATCAGCGCCTTGGCGGGCCTGCAAATCATCGAGTTTTTTGGCATTACCTTGGCCTCGTTTCAGGTTGGCGGCGGCATGCTGTTGTTGATCAGCGCCCTGCAAATGTTGAACGCCAAACAGGCCGAAAGCAGCGCCGAAGATCTGACCGATGCGGGCCAAAAAATCGATGCCGGCAGCAGCATCGCCGTGGTGCCGTTGACCATTCCCCTGCTCACCGGTCCGGCCACCATTTCCACCATGGTCATTTACGCCGAAAAAACCCGCCACTGGTGGGAGGTGCTGGTGCTGGTGGGTTACGGCCTGGTGATTGGTGTGTCCGTGTGGGTGGCCTTCAGCTTGTCGGGCCGCATTGCCCGCGTGCTGGGCAAAACTGGCATCAACGTGATGACGCGTTTGATGGGCTTGATCCTGGCGGCACTCGGCGTGGAGATCATGGCCGACGGTTTGTTGAAGCTGTTTCCGATTTTGGCCAGCAACTTGCGCTGATTGAAGAAGAACCACATGGCCAGCACTCGCGACCACAACCGAAAAGCAGACCCGGAAATAACGAGCGAAGTCACCTGGGACTACATCATCTGCGGCGGCGGAACGGCCGGCTGCTTGTTGGCCAACCGGCTCAGCGGCAATCGCAAAAAACGCGTGCTGTTGATCGAAGCGGGCGGCAATGACGACTACCACTGGATTCACATTCCGGTGGGTTATTTGTATTGCATCGGCAACCCGCGCACCGACTGGTTGTTCAGCACCGAAGCCGAGACAGGCCTGAACGGCCGCGCCCTGAAATACCCACGCGGCAAGGTGCTGGGCGGCAGCAGCAGCATCAACGGCATGATCTACATGCGAGGCCAAGCGCGCGACTACGACCAGTG
>JBBRGA010000015.1:0-38225 GCA_038241115.1 Burkholderiales bacterium
ACCAGCAGCGCACCCAGCGCTGCGAACAGGCCGCTGATTTCGGTTTCTTTTTTCTCCACCACCAGCCGCGTGCTCAGGCTTTGGTAGACCTTCTTCAGGTCGTCGGCAGTGCCAGCGTAAAAGTATTCGGCTCGTGTCATGTTGCTGATGTTTTTGAGCGTTTCTTCGTCCAGCCGGACACGCATGCTCCAGCCTTCGAAGCCAATGGTTTCACCGTCTTTGGTGCCGATGCCCACCGAGTAAACCTTCACGCCTCGGTCGGCGGCCATCTTGGCGGCTTCCATCGGGTCGGGGCCGGTGGTGCGCTGTCCGTCGGTGAGCAAAATGATGGCGCCTGAGCTGTAGCTGCCGGGCGGCACGGGAGCTACATCTGCTTTGGCTTTGTCCGCCTTGCCCAGCTTTTCGCCGGGCATGGCGCGAGCACCGGTAATTTGGGACAAATCTATGCCCGCATCGGGGAACAAGGTGGCCAGCGACAACACCATGCCGCTGCCGATGGCGGTGCCGCGCTGCAGTTGAAAGCGGTCTATCGCAGCCACCACGTCCTCGCGGCTTTGGGTGGGCGGCTGGACTATGGCGGCTGTGCCCGCAAAAGACACCACGCCCACACGCACGTTGCGCGGCAGCTCTTTGATGAAGGCTTTGGCGGCTTCCTGTGCCGCCACCAAGCGGGTAGGCAACACATCGGTGGCCCGCATGCTGCCCGACACGTCCATCGCCAAAATAATGGTTTCTTGTTGGCTGGGCAATTTGATGACGGCGGTGGGCCGCGCGGCGGCCAACAACAGCACGGTGATGGCAGCCAACAACAAGGCAGGCGGCACGTGCCGACGCCAACCCGGGCCTTTGCCCATGGCCTGTTTGACCAAGGCGACGCTGGCAAAGCGCAGCGTCACTTTCTTGCGGCGGCGCAGCAGCCACAAGTACAGCAGCACCAGCAAGGGCACTGCCAGCAGCAACCACAACAAATCAGGCCAGAGGAAATTCATCATGGGGAACTTGCAAGGTGATCAGTGGGTGTTTAAGAGACAGCGCGGCGTTCATGCCGCCGTCGCGGGTGACGGCCTGAGCGTTTGTGAAGAACTGGCAGACGACAAATCTGCGGACAAATCGGCAGACAAATGCGCAGAAGCCGTGGCCGCACCTGACATTCGGCTGCGCGCGCGGCGCATGTCGGTGAAGCGCATCAGCGTGTTCACCAGGTCGTCGTCGGTGCACAGCTCCAGCGTGTCCACGCCGGCGCGGGTCAGTTCGTTGCGCAAGGTGGCCTCATGGTCTTCGGCCAAAGCTTTGAAGCGTTCGCGAAAGCCCTCGTCTGCGGTGTCTACCAATACTTGCTCGCCGGTCTCGGCGTCTTGCATGGTCATCCAACCGACATCAGGCATGTCCATTTCAGAAGGGTCAAACAGTCGCACGGCCAGCACTTCGTGTTTTTGCGACAGCCGCGCCATCGCGTCCGACCAACCCGGCGTGCTGATGAAGTCAGACACCACAAACACCATGGAGCGGCGCGGAATGATCTGCTGCGCGGCGTTCAAGAGGCCGGCGAGTTGGGTGCCAGAAAAAGTGGAAGTGGATGCGGATGTGCGCGTGGGTGTGAGCGTGGGTGTGGGTGTGGGTGCGGGCGCCTTGAAATCTTGCATCCGCTTGAGCAGGTTCAACACGTGGCCGCGGCCGCCGCGCGCAGGCAAGACAGCCTCTACGGTGTTGCCGTAAAACAGCGCACCGACGCGGTTGCCGTGGCGCGTGAGCAAGCGTGCCAGCACCGCCACAAAGTCGGTGGACACGGCGCGTTTGCTGCGCTGCAGCGATCCAAAGTCGACGCTGCCGCTGAGGTCCAGCAAAAACCAGGCGGTGAGTTCGCGGTCTTCGGTGAATTGCCGCACATGGGGATGATTCAAGCGCGCGGTGACGTTCCAGTCGATGTGGCGCACGTCGTCCGAGTGCTGGTATTCGCGCAGGTCGGCCAGGTCCAGACCCGCGCCGCGCATCAGCGTGCGGTAGTCCCCTTGCAGCAAACCGTCCAGGCGACGCAGCACCGTCCACTCCAAGCGGCGCAACAGGGCGTCTGCCTTGCCGATGTGGACGTTGACACCCACGTCGATGTCTGCGCTTTCAGCCATTCGCGCGACTCTCGGCGTTGTGCGCCATGGGTTTGTCGGGTTGCTGTACTTTCCCAACGATGCGTTGGATCAGTGCATCCGCCGTCAAGCCGTCGGCCAAGGCCTCGTAGCTCAACACCAAGCGGTGGCGCAACACGTCCGGCACCAAATCGACCACGTCTTCGGGCAACACGTAAGTGCGCCCGCGCAGCATGGCCATGGCGCGGCTGGCTTCTATCAAACCGATGGTGGCGCGCGGGCTGGCACCAAAGCTCAGGTACTTGGCCAAATCGGGCAGACCGTGCCGTGCGGGTTCGCGCGTGGTGGCCACCAGCTTCACGGCGTATTGAATCAACGACGGGTCGACGTAGATCTGGCGGCACTCGCGCTGCAACTGCGCCAGCTGCTCGGTGCTGGCCACCGCGCTCACGCTGGTGGGCTCGCCGGTCACGCGTTCGACGATCACAAACTCTTGTTCTTCTGTGGGGTAGCCCACCAGCACCTTCATCATGAAGCGGTCGACCTGCGCTTCGGGCAGCGCGTAAGTGCCTTCGGTCTCGATCGGGTTTTGCGTGGCCATCACCAAAAAAGGCGACGGTACTTTGTGCGTTTCACCAGCAATCGTCACTTGGCGTTCTTGCATCACTTCCAGCAACGCGCTTTGCACTTTGGCCGGTGCGCGGTTGATCTCGTCGGCCAGCAACAGGTTGGCAAAGACCGGTCCCAGCGCGGTACTGAATTCACCGGTGCGCTGATTCCAGATGCGCGTGCCGATCAAATCGGCGGGCACCAGATCGGGCGTGAATTGAATGCGCTTGAAGCTGCCGCGCAGCGTGGTGGCCAGCGTTTTGATGGTGATGGTTTTGGCCAGGCCCGGCACGCCTTCCACCAGCAGATGGCCCTGTGCCAACAGCGCCACCATGACGCGCTCGAGGAACTGGTCTTGCCCCACGACAACGCGCTTGACCTCGTAGAGGATGCGTTCCATCAGGGTGGCTGTCTGGGTGTCGTTTGAGTTCATGCTGAATTTGAGTGAAGTTTTTTAAAACGGTGGCATGCCGGCTGCCGACGCTGCGTTTTCTATGGGCACTGCAAATGCAATGCCGATGAAAGTTCCGGCGTCGCCGGGGTTCAAGATGGCGGTCACGATGCCCACCACCGCGCCGTCCATGGTGACTAAAGGGCCGCCCGAATTTCCCGGGTTGGCGGCCGCGTCAAACTGTATGAGGTTGGTGATGCGCTGGCCGCCTTCGGGCGAGCGGAACTGCCGCTTCAAGCCCGACACCACGCCGCCCGATGCCGACGGGCCGATGCCAAACGGAAAGCCCACCGCCATCACTTGATCGCCGGCCCGCAACTCGGTGCTGCTGCGCATGGTGGCTGCCTCCAGGTCATCGGGAATGCTTTTGGCGCGCAACACCGCCAGGTCGTTTTCAGGTTGGGCGTTGATGAGCACGGCGTCAGATTCATGGCCGTTGGCGAAAATCACGCGGATGCGCTTGGCGCCGGTGACCACATGCAGGTTCGTCAAGATGGTGCCGTTGTCGATGATGACGACGCCGCTGCCGGTCGAGCGGCGGTGGTTGTTGGGGTCGATTTCCGTGGCGTCCTGTGGTTCAGCAGCGCCTTTCTCATCGTCCAAACCCACCACCCGAACCACCGACCCCGCCACCGCCTCGTAGGCCCGCGCGTACGGCGAGGGAATGACTTCATTCTCCAGAGTGGTCCGCACCGCCTCGTCGATGTCGTCCTGCGTTAGTTCGGTGCGAGGCCCGGCGATGCCTTGTTGCAGCAACATGCCCGCCGCCACCAGCAACGCCCCGCCCAGTGCCCAGACAGGGCCGGTGTGTCGCCCGGCGTAGGCTTTCAGTCGAGACCAGCGTGTTGATGCAGCCACAGTCGCCACGGGCTCGACTTCGGCTGAAGTGCCGGCCTGAGTTGCCTGCGAGATGCCTCGCGGTGAGGGGCGTGAGCTGCTGTAGAGCGGAGCTTTTTTCATGGCTGCACCGGTGGCGGCCGTCAACGTGAGCGGCAAGGAAATAGACACTAACACGCAGCCGTCAAATTTGCTTGTGAAGGCTGTGTGACGCTGCGGTTCAATGATTAAAAAACAAAGACTCTGCTTCGTTCGCTCACTCAAAACGGGAGGAAAGCGCGCGCGGTGTCGCTTCGCGTGTCATGCCAAGCAAGGCATGATCCGGCCATGTTTTGGACCGACACGCACTGTCATCTCGACGCCAGCGAATTTGCAGCTGACCGGGGTGCCGTGGTGGCCCGCGCCCGAGCTGCCGACGTGGTGCAGGTGGTGTTGCCAGCCGTCGAAATATCCAATTTCGACAGCGTTCGCAGCCTGGCCCATGAGCACGGCTTTGTGTATGCACTTGGCATCCACCCGCTGTGTGTTGCGCGCGCCGCCGAAACCGACCTGGGGCATCTGCACCACCAACTCACTGCCCACCGGCAAGACCCGCGCTTGGTCGCGGTGGGCGAAATTGGCCTTGACCACTTTGTGCCGGGCCTGGACCGTGCGCATCAGGAAAGCTTCTACGCCGCACAACTCAAACTCGCCCGCGAATTTGATCTTCCCGTCATCTTGCATGTGCGCCGCTCGGCAGACACCTTGCTGAAGCACCTGCGAATCACCAAGGTACGAGGCGGCATTGCGCACGCCTTCAACGGCAGCGAACAGCAGGCGTTGGCGTTCGTCAATTTGGGTTTCAAGTTGGGCTTTGGTGGCACCTTGACCTTCGACCGCGCGCTGCAAATTCGACGTTTGGCGCAAACCCTGCCCATGAGCGCCATCGTCATCGAGACGGACGCGCCCGATATTCCTCCGGCCTGGCTCTACCAAACCGTTGAACAGCGCGCGCTCACTGAAACATCACCTGGTCAGGCCCGCAACGAGCCCGCCGAAGTGCCGCGAATTGCCGCCGTGCTGGCGCAGCTTCGCGGTATGACTTTGCAAGACGTAGCCGACGCCACCAACGCCAACGCGCGGCAGGCTTTGCCCGCGCTCGCACCGCTGTGAGCAGCGCCAACGAGGCTCTCACCGGCTTGCCTGCCGTTATCGATCAGCGCACCCGCTTGGTCGTTTTGGGCAGCTTCCCGGGCATCGCCTCGTTGCAAGCCGCGCAGTATTACGGTCATCCCCGCAACCACTTTTGGCCGATCTTGTCGGCGCTTCTGCGCGTTGATTTGACGGGGATGAGCTACCCGCAGCGCTTGCCCATCATGCTCGACCATGGCGTGGGTTTGTGGGACGTTTATGCGAGCTGCATTCGTGCGGGCAGCCTTGACAGTGCCATCCGCGAACCGGTCTTGAACGACCTTGCCAGCCTGAAGCTGCGCGCGCCCGGCCTGTTGGCTATTGCGCACAACGGCGGCGAATCGGCACGCTCCAAACGGCACACGCTGGCGCTCGGAGTGACAGCGCACCAGCTGCCGTCCACCAGCCCCGCCAATGCGAGCTGGAGCTTCGAGCGCAAGCTGGCGGCGTGGCGGCTTGTTTTCGACGCGCACGGCTTGTCAAGCTCGCGATAATTTGCCGACCACGTTGCCAATGCCAATGCCAATGCCAATGCCTGTGCCTGTGCCTGTGCCTGTGCCAACACCCATGCCAACGTCCAACCCCAAAACCAAATCGACACCCAAATCGAAACCCAAACCGGTGACCAAGACTTACCCCAATCTGGTGGAGGCCACCGTCTCTGAAGCCGACGCTGTTCGCTACTTGCACCTGGGCACGCCGTGGGTGCAAGGCGCCATGCGCATCCGCAAGCCGCTGGGTCTGGAGCTGGAGTACATCCAGCGGATGATGGTGTGGATGCTGTTGCGCCCTGAAGCGCATTGGCGAACCGGCCACGCGGTTCAGTTGGGCTTGGGCGCTGCGGCCATCACCCGCTTCACGTTGGGGGCCATGCACATGCGCACCACGGCGGTCGAACTGAACCCCAGCGTGGTTTTAATTTGCCGCTGGTGCTTCAAACTGCCTGATGACTCGGCGCGTTTGAAGGTGCTCGAGATGGACGCTGAAGATTACGCAGCCCAGCCAGAAAACGCCAACACGGTGGACGCCCTGTGCGTTGACTTGTACGACCAAGACGCTGCCAGTCCGATGCTCGACAGCGAAGCTTTCTACCGCGATTGTTTTGCGTTGTTGCGCGACGGCGGCGTGATGACCGTCAACTTGTTCGGCCGCGATGCCAGCTTCGAGCGCAGCGCCAAGCGGGTGGCCAAAGCGTTCGGCCAAACATCCGCCTCGGCCAACGTTTTCAGCATGCAGCCCACCAAAGAAGGCAACACCGTGCTGGTGGCCATGAAGGGCATGGGCTTGCCGGAGCATGACGTTCTCGTCGCCAGGGCCGAAAACATCAAGGCCATGTACAAGTTGCCCGCGCCAAAATGGGTGAAGATGATTCGTCCGTTTCCCCCTGCGGTTTCTTCAACCAGCGCGAGCAGCGTCAAAGCATGAAATCCAACGATCTTCCGGTCAAGAAATTGCCTTTGGCCGCTCAAGCAGCGGCCTTTCAAGCACCGGCCGCTCGAGCACCGGCCGCTCAAGCTTCACCTTCGGCGTCCTCAACGGCGCCGCCACCTCCGGCAGCGCCCAAGGGTCGGCTGGAATGGCGCTGGTTGTTGACGGCGCTGCATGCCGATCACGTCATCAGCAAAGATGACCACGATCGCACGGCGCAGCGCTTCGGCGGGGCCGACAGCTCGCAACATCCGCTGGTGCGTTTGGCCAGCGCCGGCCTTGCGCGCAAAGGCAGCACCAAGTTGCTCGACGTTGAAGCACTCACCGAGTGGCTGGCCACGCGCTGCGGTCTGGGTTACTTGCGCATCGACCCGCTGCGTGCCGACGTGGGCCGGGTGGCCGATGTCATGTCCATCACTTACGCCGAACGCCGCCGTGTGCTGCCTTTGCAATTCGGCCTGCATGAAGTGACCATCGCCACCTGCGAGCCGTTTGACGTGTCGTGGATGCCCGAGATCGCGGCACACACACGCCGCGGCGTGAAGCTGGTTTTGGTCAGCCCGCTGGAACTTGTCAAGTACACGACCGAGTTCTACATGCTGTCCACGTCGGTGCGCGCAGCGGTGAAAACCGGTGAGGCCGCGGCTGCCGTCAATTTTGAGCAATTGGTGGAGCTGGGCCGCAGCAACAAGCAACTCGATGCCAACGACCAGGGCGTGGTGCAGGTGGTGGATTGGTTGTGGCAATACGCCTTCGACCAGCGCGCCTCGGACATCCATCTGGAGCCACGCCGCGAGCGCAGCGCCATTCGTTTTCGGATTGACGGCGTGATGCACACCGTCTACCAAATGCCGCCCGGCGTGATGAGCGCCATGATTGCGCGCATCAAGTTGCTGGGCCGCATGGACGTGATTGAAAAACGCCGCCCGCTGGACGGCCGCATCAAAACCCGCAATCCCGAAGGCGACGAAGTGGAGATGCGCCTGTCGACGCTGCCCACTGCCTTCGGCGAAAAAATGGTGATGCGAATTTTTGACCCCGACACCAGCGTCAAGGCGCTCGATGCTCTGGGTTTTGGCAGCCACGACGTGAAGCGCTGGGAAGCCTTGGTGGCGCGCCCCAACGGCATCATCTTGGTCACGGGTCCCACAGGTTCGGGCAAAACCAGCACGCTGTACTCCACGCTGCGCCGCCTTGCCACCGACGAAGTCAATGTTTGCACCATCGAAGACCCGATAGAGATGATTCAGCCCGCGTTCAACCAAACGCAGGTGCAGCACAGTTTGGACTTGGGCTTTGCAGAAGGCGTGCGCGCGCTGATGCGACAGGACCCCGACATCATCATGGTCGGTGAAATTCGCGACCTCGACACCGCCGAGATGGCCATCCAGGCAGCGCTGACGGGCCATTTGGTGTTCAGCACCCTGCACACCAACGACGCCGCCTCGGCCATCACACGTTTGGTTGATTTGGGCGTGGCGCCTTACCTCATCAGCGCCACTGTGATCGGCGTGCTGGCGCAGCGTTTGGTGCGCACCTTGTGCCCGGCCTGCAAGCAGCTCGACCCTGACACCACCGCTGAAAGCCTGGCCGAATTCGTCAAGCCGTGGCGCCTGAACGGCACGGTGCGGGCCTACAAACCGGTGGGCTGCCTGGAGTGCCGCATGACGGGTTTCCGCGGACGCACGGGCCTGTATGAATTGCTCAGCGTCACCGACGCGGCGCGGGCGTGTTTGCAACCGCTGCCCGATGCACAAAAGCTGCGTCAGCAAGCGCTGAAAGACGGCATGCGGCCGCTGCGTTTGGCGGGCTGCACAAAAGTGGCCGAGGGGCAGACCACGTTGCAAGAGGTGATGGGCGCCACGCCAGCTTGGGAGTGAGTCGAAGTCAGGCGGTTCACCCCTCGGCCCCGGCCGCAAATTTTGCCGATTCAGTCAACCGAATCAAGTCCCGCGCTTCGGCCTGCGTGCCGTACAGCCAGGTGTTCACATCGGCCGTCTCGATGGGTACCACGCTGCGTTTGTCCTGCGCATCGGCAGCCAATTTAGGGTCGGTCTTGTGCATGCGGTTCATCAGTGGATGGGCGTCGGCGTTGAGCGTGAGCATGGTGTAGCTCTCGAAAATCTCGCCGGTGGTTTTGTCGATCCAGGTGTTCCACAAACCGGCCAAGCCCCAAGGCGTGCCGTCGATGCGTTTGAAGCGCCAGCGCACGTGTTTGCCGGTCTCCCAATTGGGCTCGAAAAACGCATCCGCCGGAATGATGCAGCGCTGCCCGCGCGACCACGGCAGTTTGTAGCTGGCCTTGCCCGCCATCTCTTCGGAGCGCGCGTTGCAGGTGGCGAATTTGAGCTTGGCTTCTTTGGCAAACCAGGGAATCAGGTTCCACTGGCCGCTCACCAACTCGGGCTTCGGTGGGTGCGAGTCGCTGCGCGCTTCAGTCGTCGCGGCGGCCCGAATGAACTTGCCTTGATAGCCCGGAAACACGTCCACAGGCCCTTCCACGCCGCGCCACGGATTGGCCCGGCCCACGTGCCAATGGCGCTCGATGGCGGCGGTTTCAGGGGAGATGTAGCGGGTGCACATGGGGCGATGTTGTCACGGGAATTTCGTGTGGTTTTGGGGCCTTAAGGCGAGGATGAAATATGAAACATGAAGCACTTTCAGCCGCTTCACATTCGACCTTGAGTTCGCCTTGACCGCGAGTTGGTCTCGTGTTGATCCGGAAAATGACCGGCACGTGCGGTGCACGCGGCAAAGCGCGCAGGGCCAACGCCCTCATGCTGTGGGTACACAGAAATCGGTCGTCAGCCCTGCGCGCTTTGCCGCTGGGGCGAGGTCTCGTACGTTGTGCCTGACTGCTCGGGTACGACGCTGTGTTCTGATCTTGCGTCTCAGGGGCGATTGGTGCTGTGGCCTGCTTCGTTGTGAGCCAGATCTGAGCCTTCTTTGCGCCCGCACTTTCAAAGGCACCATTTCCGCATGCCCTCACACCCGCCAGTCCCGCCCGTCCTGCCGCCTCTCGCCGCAACCCCCCAAGAGCCCCCTGCCAAGTTCGTCACTGGCTCCACCCTGAAGCACGTTGTCACGATGACGTCGGCGGGTTCTGTGGGCTTGATCGCGCTGTTTGCGGTGGACGTTTTGAATTTGTTTTACATCTCGCTTTTGGGCAAGAAGGAATTGACGGCAGCGGTGGGTTACGCCAGCACTCTGCTTTTTTTCATGTTGTCGCTCGGCATCGGTTTGTCCATTGCGGTCGGCGCGCTGACGTCGCGGGCGCTGGGGCGGGGAGACCGTGAACAGGCCAAGCGTTTGGCGGGTGCGTCTTTGGTTTGGATGGTGGGCGGCACCAGCCTGGTGGCGGCGCTTTTATTTCCGTTCTTGCCCGAGGCGTTGCGGTTGTTGGGTGCTGCGGGTTTGACGGCTGAGTTGGCGTTGCGCTTGTCGCGCATCTTGTTGCCGTCGACACCGCTGCTCGCGGCGGGCATTTGCTTGGGGGCGCTGCTGCGGTCTTTGGGTGACGCACGACGCGGCATGTACGTGACGCTGGGCGCCGGGCTGACCGCAGCGCTGCTCGACCCGCTGTTTATCTTTGTCTTTGGTTGGGGCTTGGACGGCGCGGCTTTGGCCACCGTGGCCGCTCGTTTTGCAATGCTGGGCGTGGGGCTGCACGGTGTGTGGCGCGTGCACAGGCTTTACACGCGGGCCAACATGGCCACCTTGCGCGCCACCTTCAAACCCTTTTTTGCGATTGGCTTGCCAGCCGTGCTGACGCAAATTGCCACGCCGGCGGGCAATGCGTTTGTGACGCAGGCGATGGCGTCGTTTGGTGACAGCGCAGTGGCCGGTTGGGCCGTGGTGGGTCGCATTTCGCCTGTGGCCTTTGCGGTGGTGTTTGCGCTGTCGGCGTCAGTCGGGCCCATCCTGGGGCAGAACTTGGGCGCGCTGCGTTTCGACCGCTTGCGCTCGACCATGCGCGACAGTTTGAAGTTGGTGTTGGTTTATGTGTTGGTGGTTTGGGCGCTGCTGGCGCTGGGAGGCCCTTTCATTGCCGATGCGTTTCATGCCGAAGGCGAAGGCCGCGATGTGATCGTGTTTTTCTGCACCTTTGTGGCGGGCAGTTTTGTGTTCAACGGTGCGCTGTTTGTGGCCAATGCGGCGTTCAACAACTTAGGCTTTGCGCTGTACTCCACGGTGCTCAATTGGGGCCGCGCCACGCTGGGTGTGCTGCCCTTTATCTGGTGGGGCGCGGCTCACTACGGCGCTCGCGGTGTGTTGGCTGGGTCAGGCTTGGGCGTGATCATGTTTGGCGTGGTGGGCGTGTGGCTTTGCTTCAGCGTGCTGCGTCGAATTGAGACAAAACAGAGTGCAGCAGCCATACAGCCTGCCACCTTGGTGAGTCAGGTTCCTTAAGCGTCAGCCACGCTCTGCGCATCGCGCACCATGCGCTGCAATCGGTCCGCCAATTTCTCGGTGCTCAATTTTTCGCGCAGGCGCTCAACCATCAGCGGCAGGCAAAAAGGGCTGGGCGCTTTCAGCTCGACGAAGTCGATGCGGTGGGCGCCGATTTTGTTCAGCGTTGAGGTCAGGCGCGCGATGTCCAGCTCCTGGCTCAACACCTCGGTTTGCGCCTGGGTCAGCAGCAGGTTGTTGGCGTCATACTTTTTGAACACCTCGTAGAACAGCCCGCTCGACGCTTGCAGTTGGCGCGCGCTTTTAGGTTGTCCGGGAAAGCCGGCGGAGATCAGGCCGGAGACGCGTGCGATCTCGCGAAAACGGCGCTGTGCGAGCTCACTGCTGTTCAGGCTTTGCAGCACATCGGGCAGCAAATTTTTGACCTCGAACAGCGCGCCGCCGAGCAGCGGTGCCAAGTCAAAGGCGTCAGCGCTCAGCATCTCGAAGCCGTAGTCGTTGACGCTCAGGCTGAAGGTGTTGGGCGCGTCGCGCGCCAAGCGCCAGGCCAGCAAGCTGGACAAGCCCATGTGCACGCTGCGCCCTGCAAATGGATAGACAAAAACGTGGTGGCCTTCGCGCGAGGTGAAGCGCTCTATCAAAAGCGTCGAGGGTGTGGGCAGCTTTGACAGCTGCATCTGGGTTTGCAACATCGGCCGCGCGGCTTGCATTTCTGGGGCCGAAAAATCACCGGCGCTGGCTTGCGCCAGCATCAGCACCACGCTGTCGGCCAGCTCGCTGGACAAGGGCATCTTGCCGCCCGCCCAGTTGCTGACGACCCCGCGTTTTTTGGTGGCTTTCTTGACGTAAGCGGTCATGTCTTGTGTGCGCAGGTACTCCAACACGCGCCCGGCGAACACAAAGCAGTCGCCCTTGCGAAGCCGCGCGACAAAGCCTTCCTCGATGCTGCCCAGGCTGCCGCCGGTTTGGTATTTCACTTGCATCGACGAATCGCTGACGATGGTGCCGATCCCCATGCGGTGGCGTCGTGCCATGGCGGCGTCGGGCACGCGGTAGACGCCGTCGATGTTTTGCACGCGGCGGTATTCGGGGTAGGCCGTCAAGCTGCTGCCGCCTTTTTCGACGAAATCCAGCGCCCATTGAAATTCAGCCTCGGTGAGCGCGCGGTAAGCGTGGGCGCTGCGCACTTCGTCGAAGAGTTCAGCCACAGTGAAGCCGCCGCCCAAGGCCACGGTCACCAGGTGCTGCACCAACACGTCCAGCGGCTTGTCGGGTGTGTCGCGTTTTTCGATGCGGCCCGCCATGGCGGCATCGCGTGCGGCGGCGGCCTCGACCAGTTCGAGCGTGTTGGTGGGCACCAGGGTGATTCGGCTGGGCCGGCCGGGCGCGTGGCCGCTGCGGCCAGCGCGCTGCAACAGCCGCGCCACACCCTTGGCCGAGCCGATTTGCAGCACCCGTTCGACCGGCAAAAAGTCCACGCCCAAGTCGAGTGACGAGGTCGCCACCACCGCTTTCAACTGACCTTGCTTCAAGCCGTTTTCGACCCACTCGCGCACGCTCTTGTCGAGCGAGCCGTGGTGCAGCGCCACCACGCCGGCCCAATCGGGCCGCGCTTCCAAAATGAGTTGATACCAAATCTCAGCTTGCGAGCGGGTGTTGGTGAACACCAAACTCGTGGCTGCAGTTTCGATTTGCGCCACCACCGGTTGCAGCATCTGTGCGCCCAAATGCCCGCCCCATGAAAAGCGGCCGGGCTCCAGCGGCAGCAGGGTGTCAATGCGCAGTGTTTTGTCAACGCGGCCTTGCACCATCACGCCGTTGTTGTCAGTGCCCAGCAGCACCTGCATGGCGTCGGGCAAATTGCCCAAGGTGGCACTCAAGCCCCACACCACCAGCTTGGGGTTCCAGCGCCGCAGCCGCGCCAGCGCCAGCTGAACCTGCACACCGCGTTTGCTGCCCATCAGTTCATGCCATTCGTCGACGATGACGGTGTGCACTCCCGTGAGCTCGGCTTGCGCGTTGGCACGCGACAACATCACGCTGAGCGATTCGGGCGTGGTGACCAAGGCAGTAGGCAAACGCTTGTCTTGTCGCGCGCGCTCGGCGGCGGGCGTGTCGCCGGTGCGTTGGCCCACTGTCCAGTGCGGCGCCACATCAACCAGTGGGGCTTGCAGTGCGCGTGCCGTGTCGGCCGCCAAGGCGCGCATGGGCGTCAACCAGATCACTCCCAGCGGCTGACTGCCTTTGCTGATCTGCGGCTGCTTCAGTCCGCGCAACAACGCTGCAAACCACACCGCATAGGTTTTGCCCGAGCCGGTGGTGGCGTGCAGCAAACCGCTTTGGCCCGTCAGCATGGCCGACCAAACCTCGCGTTGAAACGCAAAGCTGGTCCAGCCCTTCGAGGCAAACCAGGCGTCTGCGACGAGGTGCTTTTTCAGGCCCACGGCGCAGTCGCGATCCAGCCTTCCAAGCTGTCCATCTGCGGCGGCAGTCCGTAGTTTTTTTGTCCGTTGGCCCACGCCGCTTGCAGCATGCACAGCACGGCGTCCAGGCGGTCTCCCGAAGCATCGGCCACCAGGTCGTCGCGTTGCGCGTGGCTCAGGCGCAAGCGCAGGGCCAAACGGGTGCGGCCTTGTTCAAGGCCGTCGAGCAAATCTTTGCGCGCGATCAAGCGTTCTGGTGTTTGCTTGGCTTTGTCATCGCTCTTGTACGAGCGGTTGCCTAGCAGTTCGCGCGCCAACAAACCGGGATAGCCCTCTACCGCCACGCGGTGTGGGTCGCCCGGGTGCAGGCCGGGCATGTGCACGCCTGATGCGATGAGCAAAGGCACGCCTGCGTGCAGCATGTAGGCCACCGGCGGGTTCACCCATTTCATGGACGGCGACGAGCCCGCTGGCCCGTCACAGGCGCGGTGCGCGAACTTGCCGCCCACCGGCCGCACATCGCAAAACGCCGCAAACGTCGCGCGTATTTCCTCACGCGATATGGATGCGTAGTGCGCCATCAAGGGCAGCCACTGTTGCGGCCATTCCAGCGTTTGCACCAGTTCGCGGGGCAGGCCGAAGGGCAGGTCAAATGCGCCTGTCCACGGTCCAGGGGTTTGCAGCCAAGCGGCAAACGAATCGAAAGTGGTGTGCGCTTCGAGCCGCATCAAGCGCAGCACACCGCGCTCGATTTGGCCGGTGGCCACGGTGATGGGTTTGCGTTTGGTGGGGCGGCTGGTGAAGTCGACTCCGGCGATTTGCGGCGCATGAAACGGCGAGGATGATGCGTTGAAAGTGGCCTTAGAGTTCATGCCTTGAACTTTACCGACAAGGCAAACCGTGGCTGACGCACCAGACAAGAGTCCTTCCGTTTCAACTTCGGCGGTTGCCGCCAAAGCCGAACTGCAAGACCACCTCATCATCACCGAGCACCGCTTGGTGGTGGGCAAAAAAACGCTCGACTACACCGCCACCGTGGGCACGGTCGTGTTGCGTGATTATTTGAATCCAGGCGCCAAAGGCGAGAGTGGCAAAGACGGTACGCGCGAAGCCGACAGGGGCCGCGCCAGCTTCTTCTTTATTGCCTACACCTTGAAGGGCGTGAAAAAAGCCGCAATGCCCGAAAGTCGCCCCATCACCTTCAGCTTCAACGGCGGTCCCGGGTCCAGCAGCGTGTGGCTGCACCTGGGCATCCTCGGGCCGCAGCGTGTGGTGACCGATGAGATGGGCATGCCGTCGCCGCCGCCTTATGCGCTGACCGACAACGAACACACCTTGCTCACCGACAGCGATCTGGTTTTCATCGACCCGGTGGGCACCGGTCATTCGCGCATGGCCGAAGGCGAAAAGCTGGCCGAGTTTCACGAATACCAACGCGACCTCGACTCGGTGGGCGAGTTCATTCGTCAGCACATCACGCGCTGCGGACGTTGGGGCAGCCCCAAGTACTTGATCGGCGAAAGCTACGGCACCACGCGCGCTGCGGGCCTGAGCCTGCACCTGCAAGACAAACACGACATTTTCCTGAACGGCGTGATGTTGGTGTCGCTGGCCATCGACATGCAAACTCTTCATTTCGACCACTGCAACGACTTGCCGTACCCGCTGTTCTTGCCCACCTTCGCAGCCACTGCCTGGTATCACAAAGCCCTGGTGCCCGAGCTGCAAAAAAAGCCGTTGACTGAGGTGATTGCCGCGGCAGAACTATTTGCCAACACCGACTACACCGCCGCGCTGATGCAGGGCTCGCGCCTGAGCAGCGCGGACCGCGAACACGTGGCTGGCCAAGTGGCGCGCTTCAGCGGTCTGAGCACCGACTACGTGTTGAAGTCAGACCTGCGCCCCACCGATGCTCGCTACTTCAAGCAGTTGCTGCGCGAGCGTGGTCAAACCGTGGGCCGCCTGGACACGCGCTTTTTAGGACTGGACCGTGACGATGCAGGCGAGAGCGCCGAGAGCGACCCGATGCTGTCGACCCTGGCCGGTGCCTATGCGGTGGGCATCAACCGCTTGCTCAAAGACAAACTCAATTTCACCAGCGACGCGCCCTATGTGGTGCACGCGCCCATCTGGGACAAATGGAAGTGGAAAGACTTCGAGAACAAATATGTGAACGTCGGCAACAGCCTGCGCAGTGCCATGCATGCCAACCCCCACATGCGCGTCTACGTGGCCAGCGGCTACTTCGACCTGGGCACCCCGCACGCCGCCGGGGACTACACCTTGAGCCACTTGGGGCTGCGAGCCAGCTTGCAGAAAAACGTGACCGTCAGTTACTTCGAAGCTGGCCACATGATGTACATCCACGCTCCGTCGCTGGTGCGCATGGCCAAGGAGTTGCGAGAGTTTGTGCGGGGAGGGTGATGGTGATGGTGATGGTGATGGTCTTTTCGATGCGCACCTGCACCGAGCTTGTTCTCCGCCCGTCACCCTGCAGCCAGCGACACCACTCCCGCAGCGATGCAGGCCGCCCCGGCCAAGCGCCAGCCCCGATCGCCTTCACCGAGCAGCTTGCCGCCGATCAAGGTGGCGAACAACATCGACACCTCTCGCGCAGGCGCTACATGGCTGAGCGGGGCGATTTGTACCGCGTAAAGCACCAGCACGTAACCCAGAGGGCTGATGACTGCCACCACCAGGGCGTAGCGCCATTGCGCGCGCAGGGCGTGTTTGAAACCGTCGGGATCACGCAGCGCGGCAGGCAATAAAAACGGCACGCGAAAAGCGTTGCCGAAATAGTCGATGACGATGGGTGAGATCAACATCACCTTGACGGCGTAGCCATCGACCAAGGTGTACAGCGCAATCAAAGCGCCGGTCATGGCGCCGTAGCGCAGGCCCGTGTGAAGGCGCGCGCGCAGTGCAGCGTCGTGCGCTTGATTCCGCAGTGCTGCGTCGTGCGCTCGCTTCCACAGCGCGGGGCCTCCGGCAATCAAGAACACGCCGAAGGTGACACCGAGCACACCGGCCGCGCCGAGAGCGCCCATGTGCTCGCCCAAGATCAGCACAGCGCCCATTGAACTCAGCAAAGGCCCGCTGCCACGCGCAACTGGGTAAACCACCGTCAGGTCAGACAGTCGGTAGCCGCGCAACAAGGTGTTGAAGTAGACCAGGTGAATCAATCCACTGGCCAAAATGACGGCGAACTGTGATGCGGACCAAGATGCCGAATCGCGCCAACCCACCCACAAGCCTGCAGGTGCCCAGACCACCAAAATCATCAGCGAGGTCATGAGCGCGAAGCGGCTGTCGCCGCCTGCTTTCTTGGCCGCGATATTCCACAGCGCGTGCAGCAGCGCGGCGCAAAGTACCAGTGCCAGAGCCTCAGAGGACATTTAGCGGGGCGTCGTACTCGTCGTGAGTGTCGTGAGCGCAGGCGGCGTGTTCAAGCGCATGCGCAACCGCAGTGCGCGCCACCATTTGCGCACCTACATGCCGCAAGGACTCAGTCTTCCTTGAAGGTCTCTTCGCGCTTGTTCCTGATGGACGGCAGCATCACCACCACGATCATCAGAACTGCCGCTATCAGCAAACCGGCGGACAGCGGACGAGTTGCAAAGGTGCTCCAGTCACCGCGCGACAGCAGCAGCGCGCGGCGCAGGTTTTCCTCCATCATGGGCCCGAGGATGAAGCCCAGCAGCAGCGGTGCGGCTTCGCAGCTCAGCTTGTAAAAGATGTAGCCGACGAGCGCGAACACGGCCGTCAAGAACACATCGAAAGTATTGTTGTTCAACGAGTAAACACCGATACAACAAAACAGCGTAATGGCCGGGAACAAGAAGCGGTAAGGCACGGTGAGCAGCTTGATCCAGATGCCGATGAGGGGCAGGTTCAAGATCACCAGCATCGCATTGCCCACCCACATCGACGCAATCAAACCCCAGAACAACTGCGGATTGCTGGTCATCACTTGCGGGCCGGGTTGGATGCCTTTGATCGTCATGGCGCCGACCATCAAAGCCATCACCGCGTTCGGCGGGATGCCCAGCGTCAGCATGGGAATGAAAGACGTTTGAGCGCCTGCATTGTTGGCAGACTCAGGGCCTGCCACGCCGCGAATGTTGCCCTTGCCAAACGGCACTTCGCCGGGCCGGCCACGCGTTTTCTTCTCAACCGTGTAGGCCGCAAACGATGCCAACAATGCGCCTCCGCCGGGCAACACGCCCAAGATAGAACCCAATGCCGTGCCACGCAACACGGCGGGCCATGCGTCTTTGAAGTCTTGCTTGGTTGGCCACAGACCTTTCACGTCTTTGGTAAATACCTCTCGGTCTTCCTCGGGCTGGCCGAGGTTGGAGATGATTTCACCGAAGCCGAATACGCCCATGGCAATCACCACAAAGCCGATGCCGTCGGTGAGCTCCGGGATGTCGAAGCTGTAGCGTGCGGTGCCTGAGATGACGTCGGTGTTGATTTGCGCCAGCAGCAATCCCAAAATGATCATCGCAATGGCTTTGATGAGCGAGCCCGAAGCCAGAACCACCGCCCCGATCAGGCCCAAGGTCATCAGCGAAAAGTACTCGGCCGGGCCGAACTTGAAGGCCAATTCAGTGAGCGGCGGAGCGAACGCCGCAATGATGATGGTGCCCACGCAACCGGCAAAGAACGAACCCAAGCCTGCCGCAGCCAGTGCGGGACCGGCTCGACCTTGGCGAGCCATCGCGTAGCCATCAATCGCGGTCACCACCGAGGAGGATTCACCGGGCACGTTGATGAGAATGGCCGTCGTCGACCCTCCGTACTGCGCGCCGTAGTAAATACCTGCCAGCATGATGAGCGCGGGCGTCGCATCAAGCGCGTAAATGGACGGCAGCAGCATTGCGATGGTGGCCACGGGCCCCAGGCCGGGCAGCACACCGATGAGCGTGCCCAATATTGAGCCGAAGAAGGCGTACAGCAGGTTTTGCGCGGTAAAAGCCACGCCAAAACCGAGCGCCAGGTTGTTCAACAGATCCATGTTTTTGTTCTCGTTCTTTTGTTTATCGGGGGCTTTTTCAGATCACTTGATGAAGCTTGGGTAAAGCGGAATCGTCAGCTTCAACCCCCATACGAAAACAAACCAGGCAAAGGCGGTGAGCACCACGCTGTTGATAACGACGCCGGACCATTTGAATTCAGCACCGGCAAAGCTCACCATCACGATCAGGATCGGCACGGCGGCCAGCATGCCAAGCAGAGGCAGGGTCACGCCGAAGGCCGCGATGGAAGCCACCACGACCAGCAAAGGCCGCCAAGCAATGTCGCCCACCAAGTCACCGCCTTCGGTTTCGATGGTCAGCGATTTGAACAACACCACGCAGCCCAAGATAACCATGATGACGCTCAAGATCAGCGGGAAGTAGCCCGCGCCGGGACGGGCTGACGTGCCCATTTTGTAATTGGTGGCACCGACGGCAAACACCACGCCGACGATCAAAAACATCAGGCCCGACAGAAAGTCGCGTTGACTTTTTATTTTCATGGTGGCGTTTCTCGCGAGTGAAATTGTTCAGGGAGTTTAGGGATCGCGCGGCAATGGGCTTGTGTGGTTTACACGTAGCGCAGGCATCGCTTCAGCAGTTGCTGCAGACCGGGCAGGCTGCGTTGCGGTGGGTGTGAATTGAAGTCCACTCCATGGTCCGAGCGTCCAGCATTTGCAGCCGCGAATGCAATGAGGTGCCAATGCCCGAAATCAATTTCAGGGCCTCGGCCGCTTGCATGCTGCCGATGATGCCCACCAGCGGTGAAAAAACGCCCATGCTGGCGCAACTCAACTCCGGCGCTGATTCAAAGGCAGGGAACACGCAGGCATAGCAAGGTGCTTCGCTCAGGCGGACATCGTGAACCGAAATTTGACCGTCGAATTGAATCGCCGCGCCTGACACCAAAGGCACCGCATGCTGGACGCAGGCCGCGTTCACAGCGTGGCGGGTCGCAAAGTTGTCGCTGCAATCGAGCACCACGTCGGCTTGCGCCACCAGAGTGTCAAGTTGCGCGGCGGCTGCACGAAGTTGCAACGCAATCACACGAATCTTCGGGTTGATGGAAGCCATCGTGGCTGCTGCCGAAATTACTTTTGGCTGCCCGACGCTGGTTTGGGTGTGCGCAATCTGACGTTGCAAATTCGTCAGGTCGACGGTGTCGTTGTCGATCACAGTGACTGTGCCCACCCCTGCGCTGGCCAGATACATGAGCACCGGCGAACCCAAACCACCGGCTCCGATGACGAGCGCGTGCGCATTGAGTATTTTTTGTTGGCCTTCGATGCCAATTTCGTCGAGCAAGATGTGGCGCGAGTAGCGCAACAGTTCGTCGTCCGTCATGCCTTCGTTGGGAGCGGTTTGCATGTCTGGATTGGAACCTACGCTTCAACCCGTATCAGTGCGGCGGCGACAAAATGAAAAACGCCCGCAAGCTGCGGGCGTTTTCTAAGGAGTCGCAAGCTGACTGTGCGGCTTGGTTCACGATCCTGTGGGCAACTCAGTTGTTGACGACCTCGTCCTTGCGCTCAGTCATGGTCTTGCTGACCAAGACCGGTTTGCCTTTCAAGCGGTTCAGCGCCTGGCTCAGCTGAAAGTCTTCTGTGCTGCCGAACTCGGGCAATGGTTTTGGCGCTGTGGCTTTCTTGGCAGACTCTTCCTCCAGCTTCTTGCGCGCTTCTTCGCGTGCCTTCTCGCGTGCTTCATCTTTCTTCTCAGGACCTTGCCCGCTTTGCAAGTGCTTTTCCAGATCGGCTTCACGCATGCGCAGCGAAGAGAACAAGTTGCCCTCGGCAGTTTCGTCCAACATGACGTCGGGAATGATGCCCTTGGCTTGAATCGACTTGCCGCTTGGTGTGTAGTAGCGCGCGGTGGTGATCTTCAACGCTGTTTCAGGTGACAACTGGCGTACCGTTTGCACCGAACCTTTGCCGAAGGTCTGCGCGCCCATCACGATAGCCCGCTTGTGGTCTTGCAAAGCACCGGCGACGATCTCGCTGGCCGAAGCCGAGCCTTCGTTCACCAACACGATGAGCGGCACGTTCTTGAGCGCTTCTGGCAAACGCTTCAGCGGATCGGTGCCACCGCGGCGCTGGTAGTACTCGGGCGAGGCTTTGAAGCTCGATTTGGACTCAGCGATTTGCCCGTTGGTGGTCACAACCACCGCATCGCTTGGCAAAAAGGCTGCCGAGATAGCCACAGAGGCTTCAAGCAGACCGCCCGGGTCGTTGCGCAAGTCCAAAACGAGGCCCTTGATTTTTGGATCTTCTTTGTACAACTCTTCCAGCTTGCGGGCAAAGTCTTCAACTGTGCGGTCCTGGAACTGGTTCACGCGGACCCATGCATAACCGGGCTCGACCATCTTGGCGCGCACGCTTTGCGCCCGGATTTCTTCACGCGTGATGGTCACAGGGAAGCTGCGGGTCTCGGACTTGCGGAAGATGGTCAGGTTGACTTTGGTGTTGGGCTCGCCGCGCATGCGCTTGACGGCTTGATCCATCGTCAAACCTTTGACCATGGTTTCGTCAATTTTTGTGATGAGGTCGCCGCTTTTCAGGCCCGCGCGGAACGCCGGTGAGCCTTCTATCGGTGAAACCACTTTCACAAAACCGTCTTCCATGCCAATTTCGATGCCTACGCCAACGAACCGCCCCGTGGTGCCTTCGCGAAATTCTTTGAAGGTTTTCTTGTCGAAATACTGCGAGTGAGGATCCAGTCCGGCCACCATGCCGCCGATGGCGTCGGTAATGAGCTTTTTCTCATCGACGGGCTCTACATAGTCAGACTTGACCATGCCAAAAACAGATGCCAGTTGTTGCAGTTCTTCTAACGGCAACTGCGTTACCGAGTTTCGCGCCGTGGCTTGCAACTGCATGGTCGCCAGCGCGCCTGCCACCGCACCCACCGCCACCCAGCCTGCAACTTTAAGTTTGGCACCCATGTATGACCTGCTTCCTGTCGGAGATGAAGTTTTCAACGAATTTCCAGTATAGGACTGCGCAACTTACTCTGAGCGCGTGGGGCCTGGGGAAGTTTCAAACTTATTGGTAAAGAAGTACCCAATGCAAAGCGCTGCCAGCGATCGGATGCGGCGCCCGGAAGACCCGGCCGCTACAACTACTGAAAATTGGCCAGCATTTTTTCCAATGCCATCGTGAACGGCATTTGCATCATGGGCAGGGTCAGCAGCACACCAACCAAGCCCACGCCCAAGGTGATCGGAAAGCCGATGGCGAAGATGTTCATTTGCGATGCGACCCGAGAGATGATGCCCAGCACCAGGTTGGTGAACAGCAACATGGCCACCACGGGCAGAGCGATCCACAAGCCCAGCGAGAAAATCTCGGCGCCCCACACCTGCGGTTGCAACGCGCGAATGAAGCCCAGGGGCTCGGGACTGACGGGGAAAGCCTTGAAGCTTTGGACCAAGGCCGCGATGATGAGCAAGTGGCCGTTGGCAACGATGAACATCCAGCTGATGACGATGCCCAAAAAGCGGCTCACCGCCGTGGTCTGACCGCCGCTGCTGGGCTCGAAGAAGCCGGCAAAGTTCAGTCCCATTTGCAAGCCTATGACTTCGCCTGCCAGCTCGACCGCGGTGAAAACAATGCGCGCCGCAAAACCCATCGACAAACCGATCAGGACTTGCTGGGCCAGCATCATGAAGGCGGTGGGCGAATCGAGCGGCACCACCGGCATCGCGGGCAAAGATGCCTGAGCGCACAAGGTGATGAGGAATGCCAAAGCCACTCGCACGCGCGCCGGAACACTGCGCTGCGCCAACACCGGCATCGCCCCAAACAAAGCCAGCATGCGAATGAAGGGCCACAGCAACGGACTGACCCATTCAAGCACCTGAGCCTCAGTAAAAGTCAGCATGCGGCAACCAAAAACCCAATGAGAGCGCAGCGACGTGGGGGCCCCATCTCAGCCCACGACGGTGGGGATCGCCATCAGCATGCGCTGCAGGTACTCAACCAGCGTGTTCAGCATCCACGGTCCGACCGCTGCCAGGACCCCCACGGCGGCAATGATCTTGGGCACGAAGGACAAGGTGGCTTCGTTGATCTGCGTAGCAGCCTGGAAGATGCTGACCAGCAGGCCCACGACCAACACGGTGAGCAGAACCGGCGCCGAGACCATGAGCAGCAGGTAGAGGCCTTGTTGACCGTAGGTGAAGACGAGTTGTGAATCCATTGGGGTGCCCTTCGGGTGGGTGCGTGTGGGGTTACGTGTGCGGGTGCGTGCGCGTGTGATTACGTGTGCGGGTGCTTGCAAATGCGTGCAGGTGATTGGCTGCGTAAATGCGGCTGCGTAATGCGGCTGCGTAATGCGGCTGCGTAATGCGGCGACGTAATGCGCCTACTGCACAAAGCTCGCAGCCAGCGAACCCAGCAACAGGTTCCAGCCGTCCGCCAGCACGAACAGCATGAGCTTGAAGGGCAGAGCCACGAGCACAGGACTGAGCATCATCATGCCCAGGCTCATCAACACGCTGGCCACGATCATGTCGATCACCAGAAAAGGAATGAAGATCAAAAAGCCGATCTGAAACGCGCTTTTCAATTCACTGGTGACAAAGGCGGGAACCAGCACTTTGAACGGCACGTCCGCCGACTTCACGCCAGCGTCGATCTTGGCCAATTTGGCGAACAAAGCCACGTCTGACTGGCGGGTTTGTTTGAGCATGAAAGCGCGCATGGGTACCTCGCCGCGTTTCAAGGCTTCCTCGAACGCTATTTTGTTTTCCGAAAACGGCTGGTAGGCCTCCGAATACACCTTGTCCAGCGTGGGGCCCATCACAAAGAAGGTCAAAAACAAGCTCAGACCAATCACCACCTGGTTGGGCGGCGCGGCTTGCGTGCCCAGGGCCTGGCGCAGCAAACCCAGCACGATGACGATGCGGGTGAAGCCGGTCATGAGCAGCAGCACGGCGGGTAAAAAACTCAGTGCAGTGAAAAACAGAAGGGTTTGGATGGGCACCGAATAGCTCGCGCTGCCCGCGCCTTGGCCGACCAACAAGGGCAGGGTGCTCGGCGCGGTGCTGCCCACGGTTTGGGCTAAAGCTGCGCTCGAGCCCGCCGACAACAAAGACACGGCAATCAGCGGTTTCAGCGCGCACGCCAACGCCAAAAAAAAGCGCGTCAAAAAACTGGTTGATTTCACGAGCCGTCCTTGCCGCTTGAGCTGCTCGGTCCGCTCGGTCCGCTCTGCCCCGTTTGACGCAAGCGGCTCAGCATTTGCGAGAACCCAACGGTCGCGCCCGGACTCGCATTCGTCGTTGCCGGTTCAGCCTGCGGCGTCATCGTGTGCAACGTGGTGATGTTGTGCGGCGTCACGCCCAACACCAACCAGCGGCGCTCGTCTCCCACTCCCACTTCAACCGTGACCAAGCGCTGGTTGGTCGACAGCGGCAATACCGCCACGCTGCGCATCAGGCCGCCTGATGCCGCGCCGCCCAAAGGCGTGCGTTTGAGCAGCCACAAGGCCATCGGAATCATCGCCACGATGAAGACAAACCACAAAAATGAAGTGATGCCGGGGTTCATTTGTGAATGCTTGCGTGAGTGCGTGCGTGGTTGCGTGCGCGGGTGCGTGCGCGGGTGCGTGAGTAAGTGCGGGTTGGAGTTGCCATCAAGGCTGTTGGGCCGGTGACTTAAGCGCGACTCAAACGTCGCATGCGTTCGCTCGGCGTCACGATGTCGGTCAGCCGGATGCCGAACTTCTCGTTCACCACCACCACTTCGCCTTGCGCAATCAGGTAGCCGTTGACCAGCACGTCCATCGGCTCGCCGGCCAGCGCTTCCAGTTCCACCACCGAGCCTTGGGCCAATTGCAAAATATGTTTGATGGGTATGCGCGTGCGTCCCAGCTCCACGGTGAGTTGCACCGGGATGTCCAGAATCATGTTGATGTCGTTGCCCGCCGTGCTGGCTGCCGTGGGCGCGAAATTTTGAAACGAGGCGGGCGCGACCTGATCGACGGGGGCCCGCACCTCAGATGCGGTTTCAGGTTTCGATTCGGCTTTCGCTTCGGACAAAGCGGCCGCCCATTCGTCGGCCATCGCGTCTTGTTCGTCGCCGGGGCTTGCGGTGTTGTCAGCTGACATTTGATTCTCCAATCCAACCCTTGTTTTGGTTGGTTAACAGTTGGTCTACCTTGAGCGCGTAGCGGCCGTTGGAGATGCCGTAGTGGCACTCCAGAACCGGCACGCCCGAGACTTTCACCTCGATGGACGGGTGCAAATCGAGTTCGATGAAATCGCCCACTCGAAACGACAGCAGTTGCTCGACCGTGGCCGGTGCGTGGGCCATTTCGGCCACCAGTTCCACCTCGGCTGCCTGGATTTGCTGCGTCAGTAAATTCACCCAACGGTGGTCGGGCTCGGTGACATCGCCCTGGATGGTCGAGTACAAAACATCACGTATGGGCTCGAGCGTCGCGTACGGAATGCAAAAGTGGATCGTGCCGCTGATGTCACCAAATTCAAGCGTGAAGCTGGTCGTGACCACCACCTCGCTGGGCGAGGCAATGTTGGCCAACTGGGGTTGCATTTCTGAGCGCTGGTATTCCAGTTCCAGCGGGTACACGCCGTGCCAGGATTTCTTGTATTCGCTGGTGATGAGATCGACCATGCGCAAAATAATGCGGTGCTCGGTCATCGAGAAATCGCGGCCCTCAATGCGTGTGTGGTGTTTGCCCGTGCCGCCAAAAAGCGAGTCGATGACCGCGAAGATCAAAGTCGGGTCGCAGACGATGAGACCCGAGCCGCGCAACGGCCGCACCGACACCAGATTGAAGTTGGTCGGCACCACGATTTCGCGCAGAAACGCGCTGTACTTTTGTACCTTCGTGACCCCAATGGCGACCTCGGGGCTCTTGCGGATGAAGTTGAACATCCCGATGCGGATGTTGCGTGCAAAGCGTTCGTTGATGATCTCCATCGTGGGCATGCGCCCGCGAACAATGCGTTCCTGGCTGGCAAGGTCGTAGTCGCGCGTTGCCGATTTGTCGACCGTCTCGCGCTCCAGGGTTTGGCTCTCGCCGGTGATTCCCTGTAGCAGCGCATCGACCTCGTCTTGCGACAGTATTTGCTGGCTCATGCGCGGCTTCCTGGTTCAAGCGCGACCCTGGTGTTCAGACCCATCCCAAGCGCAAGCGTGACCATGGTCAGGCTCATTGGATGATGAATGTCGAAAAGTGAACGTGGTGTATCGGGTTCGGCGCCGGCGCTTTCTTCTTGGCCTTGGACTTGCCCTTTGGCTTGGCATCGGCCGTTGATTCATCCGCCTCTTCTTCGGGCTCGTCGACGTCCAGGCCCAAGGTGCGTGCAGATTCGCGTTGAATCTCGGCGGCCAACTGTTCTTTGCCAGATCGCTCGAGCAATTCGCGCGATGTCTTGTGGGCCAGCAGCATCAGCACGCCGTTGCGCAGTGCGGGCATGTAGGCCTTCATCTGGTCGGCAAATTTGGCGTCTTCCACTTCCAGCGTGATGCCAATTTGGGCGTAACGGTCAGCGTCCTTGTCCGCCAGGTTGACCACAAACGGGTCCAGGGGCAAGTAGGTGGGCGGATGCTTCAAGTCGGGTTTGGCCTTGCCCTTGGATTTGGGCGAGGCGTGTGCAGTGGCCAAGTCACCGTCTTCGCCGTCGGCGGCTTCTGCAGCTTCGGCTTCAGCGGCGGCTTTTTTCTTCATGTAGAACATGCCGCCTCCGCCCGCACCGAGCAACACCGCCAGCACCACGGCGATGATGATGATCAGCTTCTTCTTGCCCTTTTTTGCGGGCGCAGCAGCGGCGTCGGGGGTAGCAGCAGCGGCAGCGGACATCGTTTTTCCTTCAAGTGCGAAATGAGCAGCATCGTCAAACAGCGGCGGGTTCATTCAAACCGCTCTGACATGAAGGAAATTATGAAAACGAAGGCGGTTTTCTCAAGCCGCGATAAGCGGGTGGTTCTCCCGCCAGTAATGTGCCGTGATCAACGCGCCGTGCTCAGCGCGATCTGATCAACGCGCCGTGCTCAGCGCGATGTGCTGCCTGAGCCGAATCAGGCGTACAAATCAACGCCACCCACTGTGGCCGGTATGCGCCGCGGCAGTGCCTGCGCGGTCGGTTCGTCTGTGCCGGACAGCGCGGTGATGTTGCGGCGGCTCGAGCCTTGGCGTTTTTCACTGTCGGCAGGTTCTTGCCCTTTGGCGTGTTGCGACACGCCGCCGCCGGCCAAAGTGAAGCCCGCGTCCAGCAGTGCGCTGGCCAGTTCAGGCATGCCCGCTTCGATGGCTGCGCGGGTGACGGCCAGATCGGCGCCAAATTCCACACGAGCCTGGTTCCCTTCCATGACGATTTGGATCGACACCGGCCCCATTTCTGCGGGGTTCAGATGGAGTTCGGCGCTTTGTACGCCGTCGCGGGCCAAAAGGCTGACCTGCACGCCCAAGGCCTCGCGGAATTCGGGTGCGTTGACAGGCGTGTGGAAGCTCAGCTTCAGCGTTTCGGCAGCGGCGCTGCCCGCGTTGCCAATCTGATGTGACGCATTCATGCTGCCCGCCAACGCTGACGAAAAGTCGACGGCTGAGGCGGCGCCGCCGAGCTCTTTGACCATCGAGGTCAACGCCTTGTCAATTGAATTGGGGTTTGCATTCGGGTTCAAGCTCGCATTGCCGTTCGCCCACATCGCGGTGGCTTGCAAGTCGCTTGGTTGTGCCGTTTGGAGTCCAGTGGGTGGCCCGCTTTGTGGTCCGGCTTGTTGTGGCCCGGCCTGTATTCCCGTCTGCAGCGTCGTTTGCAGGCGCGTGCCGGTGCGAGCGTCGCCGGCCTCGCGTGCGCCGCTCGATGCGGCTTGCACGGCTTGACGGCGCGAGCTGCCGACGTTTTCCAAAGCAGTGTCGCGAGCGGAATCAGTCGCAACATCAGCCGCAACATCAGCCGCAACATCGGACGCTGTGTCGGATGTATTTTTCGCACGGCTCGCGCCAGCCGCTGCGGTCTGTGCAGCGCTTTGTCGTGCATCGCTGACGTTCGCAGCGGTATCCGCCTTGCTCAGCAATTGGGTGTTTTTGTCCGCCAGGTCTTGTGCCGTGGTCTGCGTCACCAGCTGCGCGGCGAGCTCGGACTCGGGTGTGGCAACTTCATCGCTGGCTTGGGCGTTTTTCTCGGGCAGTCCTGCGGCGCTCTGTTTCACAACTGCTGGGTTCAACGCAGCCACCCATGCGGCCATGTCAGCGCTCAGTGTGGCGCCGCCAGCGGCTTTTTTGTCGTCGGTTTCACTTGATTCAGTGGTGGCGCTGTCGGAAGCTGCGCGCTGCGGTTCGTTCTGTGCGTCGGCCGACGCGCCGGGTGCCTTGATCGAGGCTCGATGGGCTGCCATGCGGGCCGCCGCTTTGGCGTTGTTGCGTGCGTTTTCTTCGGCTCGGCCGGCCTCGCTAGTGGGGCCTGTTTGAGCTGTGCTGCTTGCGGCTGATCTGGAATTGACGGCATTGACAACGGGATTGGCAACGGCTGTGGCCTGTATTTGTGGCAACGCTTGCGGCGCTCTCTGCGTCATGGTTTGGGCAGACAGCGCCTGCGCGTTGTTCATGAGGGTGGCAAAGCGCTTGCTCAAACCGGCATCGGCATTGGGCTTCGCAATGGGCGCCGCCTCTGGACTGCTTTTCAAGCTCAGGGTGCTGCTTTTCAAGGTGCTCATCATGGTGTGGACTGCCTTTGTCTTCAAGAAACAGAAACGCTGTGATCAGACGCTCAGTGGCGCGGGTGCCGTGGTGCGAGTGCAGTGATGCAAGTTCAGCGATGCGAGTGCAGCAATTTCAGGCCGTCGACGGGGCGTCGCGCTGACTGCGGTTCCAGGCGCTGCGCGCCGCAAATTCGTCGCTTGTTTTTTGGTCTCTGCGCGCCTGCGTGATTCGGTCTTCAGCCACGCGGCGCTCTATCAATTTACGCACCGTGGCCACGCGCAACTCCGCAGCCACCAAGGCTGTGCGCGCCATGTCTGCCTGCCGTCCGGCGTGGCGCACCACTTGTTGCTGTTGCTCCACGGCCATGGTCAGCCGCTGCATGAAGCCCCGGTAGCACTGCACCAAGGTCATGGTGCTGGCGCTTTGAAAGTGTTTTGACCAACGGATTTCGTAGTCGCGCCTGTAGGTCAACAACTGGTCTGCCTGAGCGGCCGCGGTTTCGTGCACGCCGATCAGGCGCGTCAGCTCGGCTTGGGTGCTGTCACGCTCGGTTTCGCTTTGCGCCAACAGCGCGAGCAGGGGTTGCATGGGTGTCATGGCGACTTATTCAGGGTTGCGTTGAATGGCACAGAGCGTTGAGTTCAGTTCAGGACCGCGCTCAGTTGCTCGATGCTGCTGTCCAGCAAGGCGCGATCGAACATGCCTTGCTGAAGAAATGCGGTCATGGGCACGTGCAGTTGCACGGCGTGGTCGAGCTCGGGGTCGTGGCCCGGCGCATATGCGCCAATTTGTATCAGGTCGCGCGCCTTGCTGTGGCGCGAGTGCAGCTGCCTGAAGCGCCGCGCGGCCTGCACGTGTTCGGGCGACGCCACGCTGTTCATCACGCGCGAGATCGAAGCTTCCACATCGATGGCCGGGAAGTGACCGGCTTCGGCCAGCTCGCGTGACAGCACGATGTGTCCGTCCAGGATGCCGCGCGCCGCATCGGCAATCGGGTCCTGCGGGTCATCGCCCTCGGTGAGCACGGTGTAAAAAGCGGTGATGGAACCGCCGCCGGCCCCGCCGTTGCCGCTGCGCTCCACCAGCTGTGGAAGTTTGGCGAAACAGCTCGGCGGGTAGCCGCGGGTGGCCGGTGGCTCGCCGATGGCCAGCGCAATTTCGCGCTGCGCCATGGCATAGCGGGTAAGGGAGTCCATGAGCAGCAGCACGTTCATGCCGCGGTCTCGAAAGTGTTCGGCGATGGCGGTGGCGTAGTGCGCACCTTGCATGCGGGTCAGCGGCGGCGAGTCGGCCGGAGCCGCCACCACCACCGAGCGCGCCAGGCCCTCGGCGCCCAAAATATCTTCGATGAACTCTTTGACTTCGCGGCCGCGCTCGCCGATCAGGCCCACCACCACCACGTCGGCGGCGGTGTATCGGGCCATCATGCCCAGCAGCACCGATTTGCCCACGCCGGTGCCAGCGAACAGGCCGATGCGCTGACCGCGTCCGACAGTGAGCATCGCGTTAATCGCACGCACGCCGGTGTCCAGAGGCGTGCGAACGGGGTCGCGGTCCATGGCGTTGATGGGGCGGCGCGTCAGCGGCTCATTGCGGGTTTCACCCAGCGGGCCACGGCGGTCCATCGGCTGACCGTGCGGGTCGATGACACGGCCCAGCAGGCCGTCGCCCACAGGCAGGTGCAAGGTGCGGTCCAAGCTGCGCCGCCACGGATGCTGTGTGCCTCCCAACATCAGGGGCACCACCGGCATGGCGCGCGGCACCACACGGGCACCGCTGGCCAGGCCGTGAATCTCACCGGTGGGCATCAGGTACGCGCGGTCGCCCGAGAAGCCGACCACCTCGGCCAGCAGCGGGCCGCGTGCGCTGCCCTGACTGGATGGACGTCCGCCTTCGCGCGGTCCGTCTCTTGCGATGTCTCTTGCGATGTCTCGTGCGCTTTCTCTTGCACTTTCTCTTGCAATCTCACGCGCAGCTTCACGCGCACCCTCGCTGTGAATTTCGCACACCGAGCCCACCGGCAAGCGTATGCCCGCGGCTTCCAGCACCAGGCCCGCCACGCGCACCAAGATGCCTTGGGTTTCCAACGGCTGTGGCTCGGCGGCAAAGCTTTGCAGGTCTTCCAGATAGCGCTTCCACGCTTCGGTTTGTGCCGCGGCGCGTTCGGCCGGCGTGGCTGAATTGGGAGCCACAGCCGCTGTCATGGGCGTGCCTCGTCGAACGCTTTTTTGCTGTCGCTGTTGCTGTTGCTGTCAGCGTCGATGTGAACTTCATTTTCCGTGGCGTCCTCGGTCTTGACCGCCGCCGCTGCCGCCGCCGTCCCCTCGCGCTGCCATCTGTCTTCGCAACCCAAGACCGCCGCTGCGCGCTGCCAGCGCGCTTCGATGCTGGCGTCCACCTTGCCGATGTCTGACTCCACCAAGCAGCCACCTCGGGTGATGGCGGCGTCGCTGACCAACCGTGCGCCGGCGCTGCGCAATGCCTCTGCGGCGCCGGAGGCGACCAGCGCGTGGTCGTCGGGGTGCACGCGAAGCGTTGTGTGACGCGCGCCTTGCAGCAGCGCGTCGAGCGCGTCTTCGGCCACCGCCGCGATCAATTCGGGTTGGCTGCGCAACTCCATCCGCACCACATGCTGGGCCAGGTGGGTGGCCGACACCGCAATGGCGCGCGCCATGTCTTGCTGCAAATCGTCCAGCTGATGGCCCATTGACTTCACCAAGCTGCCCACCTGCGCGGTCACTTGCATGGCGAAGCTTTGCTTGAAGCTTTCCATCGCGGCCAGTCCGTCGCGGTAGCCGTCTTGGTAGCCCGACTGGCGCACGGCTTTGTTGGCGGCGGCCAGGTCGGCGGGCGTGATGTGGGGTGTGGTGTTGGAAGTAAATCCGGACGCATTGGCGCCGGCTCCCACGGCGCTTTGTGCTGCGGCCATGCTTTGGGTGGGGCGGCGTCGGTCCACGCCCGCAACGTAGGGGGACGCCGCCTGCGGCGCGGCCGCGGCACGCAGGTCGGCAGAGCTGGCCGCGGGCGCAAAGGCCGGATTGCCGTCCAGATTTTTCGGCATCCAGCTTGAGAAGCTGCCCATTTCCTCGCGCGGTATGAAGCGGCTGTGAACCGAAGCATTTTTGGCGTCCGGTTGGGCGTCTTGCCCGCCAGGTTGATGCAACTTAGACGTAGTCATCGGCGCCGCCCGCACTGGTCAGGTTGATCTGACCTTCGTCTACCAAACGGCGCACGATCTTGAGCATTTCTTTCTGCTCGGTTTCGACCTCTGAAACCCGCACCGGTCCGCGTGTGTCCAGATCTTCGCGCAGCGTTTCTGCGGCTCGGGTGGACATGTTCTTGAATATTTTTTCGCGCAATTCCGGCTTCGCACCCTTCAGAGCAATGACCAGAGATTCGGACTGCACTTCCTTCAACAGTGCTTGCATGCCTTTGTCGTCGACGCCGTCCAGGTCGTCGAAGGTGAACATGTTGTCCATGATCTTTTGCGCCAGATCGCTGTCGGCTTCGCGGATGTAGTCGAGCGCAGCGGTTTCTATGCTGCTGCCCATCATGTTGATCATCTCGGCGGCCGCCTTGACACCGCCCAACGTCGCCTTGCGCGAGTGCTCGTTGCCCGCCAACACACGCGCCATCACCTCGTTCAGGTCTTTCAGCGCAGAAGGCTGTATGCCGTCCAGCGTCGCGATGCGCACCAGCACCTCGTTGCGTTGGCGCTCAGCAAAGTGCTTCATGATCTCGGCGGCATGGTCGAAGTCGAGGTGAACCAGGATGGCCGCCACGATTTGCGGATGCTCCATGCGCAGCAGTTCAGCCACCGACGTGGCGGCCATCCACTTCAGGCTTTCAATGCCTGCCGTTTCACCGCTTTGCATGATGCGGTCGATCAGGATGTTGGCTTTGTCTTCGCCAAGCGCGCGACGCAGGACGCTCTTTACATATTCGTCCGAGTTACCGACCAACAGGCTTTGCTCGCCGGCTTGGCTGTTGAACTGATCCAGCACGCTGGTGACGCGGTCGCGCGTGACATTCTTCAGCTTGGAAATGGTTTCGCCCAGCTTTTGAACCTCTTTGGGTTTGAGGTGCTTGAACACCTCGGCCGCGTCTTCTTCGCCGAGGGACATCAGCAAGATCGCAGCGTTTTCCACGCCGTCGCCTTCGGGTGGTGCGCTCATGGGGCTGTTGAGAGTTGAGGGAACACAGGCGCGCGTTCAGGCAATTTTTCAGACACGTTGTCGGCCACGTTTGGTTTAAGTTGTACTTTTGCTGGCACCGCCGCTGACCCAGCCGCTGACGATTTCGGCGGCTGCGCTGGGGTTGTGCTTCGCCATTTGTCTGGCTTGCTCGAGGCTCTGGTTGAACTGTGGTGAAGGCAAGGCTTTCAAGCCTTGACCGTCCAAGGCCGGCAGCACTTCAGCGTCGTCGACCACCGCATTCACTTGCTCGCCGGGCAGCGCCACAGGCGGCGGTGCAAACGCCACTTTCAAGGCCGGGCGCACCATGCCAAAAAACACAATCAAGGCCACCAAAGCCAGGCCCAAAGGCACTGCTGCGGTGCGCAAGAGATCAATCACTTCGCTCTGACGCCACAGCGGCTGGCTGACTTCCTTGCCTACGGGGTCCACCTTGAACGGCGCATTGATGACCTTCACCGAATCGCCGCGCTCTTTGTTGAAACCGATGCTTTCTTGCACCAGCCCCGTGAGCTTGTCGAGCTCTTCACTCGACAGCGGGGTGGTGCTGACCTTGCCCTTGGCGTCGGTCGTGCTGCGGTGGTTCACGACCACGGCAGCGTTCAAGCGCTTGACCGTGCCGCTGCCGTTGCGCGTCACGCGCACGGTTTTGTCCACTTCGTAATTCGTCACCGCATCGCGCCGCGTGGTGCCGCCCGCGTTGGCGCCGGCCTGCGCGCTTTGCAGCGGCGCCACCGCTCCCGTCACCGGTGCGTTGGCGGGCAAGGGCGGCTGGTTGGATGCGGCGCCCGGCACGCCGCTGGGCTGGGCCGAAGCAGCGCCGATTTGCTCGGAGCTTTGCGTGCTGCGCAGCGTGCTGTTGACGTCTTTGCCCTGGTTGGGCTTGAATTCTTCGGTGGTTGCTTCCGTCTGCGTGAAATCGACCTCGGCCGTGACGTTGGCGCGCAGGTTTTCGCGGCCCACCACAGGCTCGAGCAACTCCATGATGCGTTTGCTGTAACCCGTCTCTATCTGTCCCACATATTGCAATTGTTGTGCGTCCAAACCGCTGGCTGAACTGCCCTCGCCGTTGCTCGACAGCAAGGTGCCGCTTTGGTCCAGCACGCTGACCGCCTTGGGGTTCAGCTCGGGCACGCTGGAGGACACCAAATGGATGATGCCGGCGATCTGTGAGCGGTCCAGGGTGCGCCCGGGGTGCAGCGTCAACATCACCGAGGCACTGGGTTTTTGTTGTTCCCGGAAGAATCCATTTTGGTTGGGCAGCGCCAGGTGGACCCGCGCACCTTGCACCGCGGCCATGGCGGTGATAGAGCGTGTGAGTTCACCTTCCAGGCCGCGCTGAAACGTCAGGCGTTCCTGAAATTGGGTTTGCCCGAAGCGCGCTCCGTCCATCAACTCAAAACCCACTACCGAGCCTTTGGGCAGCCCGGCCGACGCCAGTTTCAAGCGCACGTCGTGCACCTTGGCAGCTGGCACCAGGATGGCCGCGCCGCCGTCGGCATGCTTGTAAGGCACGTTCATTTGCGACAGCTGCGCGATGATGGCGCCGCCGTCTTTGTCAGACAAATTGGCGTACAGCACCTTGTAGTCACCCTGGCTGCTCCACATCGTCATTGCCAGCACGACGCCTGCCAGCGCCACCACACCGATGCCGAGCGCGAACTTGCTGCGATCAGGCATGGCGGCCATGCGGGTGCCGAAGTTCGGCACGGTTTGCACTTCGGAGGGGTTGTTCACAACAACTGCGTTGTTCATGGGTTTGTGGATGCTCTGGCACCTTGGGTCGGCACCTCGTTGGGTTCGATTATTCGAAGACTTGAGGGTCATCGATGGTCCGAACAAGCCGCAGATGTGCGGTCAGTTCCCGCCTTCGTTTTACGCAGGCGGTCTTACGATTTGCTCAAGTGTTCAAGCGGTGTGCCGAGGCCGTCGCTGCACTGACACCCACAGGAGCCAAGTGATGAACGTCAACCTCAAACCCTTCGACTTCAATCAAGCTGTGGCCCGCGCTGGGCTCACGCCTCAGGGTTTGCCCGTTTCCAAGGGCGGTGCTGCTGTCGAGGGCGCGGGTTTTCAGCAGGCGTTGAGCCAGGCCCTGAAGGCTGTGAGCAGTGCACAAAATCAATCCAGCGCCATGCAGCGCGAAGTGCAGCTGGACAACCCCACCGTCAGCATCGAAGAAACCATGGTCGCGATGCAAAAGTCGCAGATTGGTTTCCAGGCCACCTTGTCGGTGAGAAACCGCATGGTTCAGGCTTACTCGGAGATCATGGGGATGCAGGTCTGATTGAGCCCCCACGTCGCTTCGCTCCTGCCCCCCGAGGGGGAGCCCACCAGTCGGCCGGGAAACCCGTCCACGGTGGTTGCTTGATGGCGGCTTTGCTGCGCTTGCCGGTGGCCACTTGCATGGCCTCCTCCCCTTGACGGGGAGGTTGCTAGCAAGAACTCAAACCCAGTTTCTGTTGGGCTTAGGTTCGCCTGGTTTTTCTACTCGACACCCAGATGCCGCCTACGATCAGGGCGAAGGCTGCGGCGTGGAACCACTTGGGGGGTTCGTTCAACAGGGCGGCTGACATGACGGCTGCGAAAAGCGGGGTGAGGTTGCTGAAAAATGCAGCCAAAGCCGGGCCGGCTTCGCCGCCCGCGGCGATGCCCGCGCTCCAGCAGCGGTAGGCAATCACCGACGGGCCCACCGCCACATAAACCAAAGCTGTGATGACCCAGCCGTTCCAGTCGATCGGGGCGCTGCCCACGGCGGTTTCAGCGGCAGCTGCGGCTCCCGCGCCGAGCACTCCGAAAAAGGTTTGCACCAGCAACAGTTCAGCCCAATTCCAGCCCCGTGTCTGGCCGTCTGCGCCCATTACTTGAGGCGCATTGGGCGGGCGCAGCAACGCCGGTGGGCGAGCCAAACGCCAGCTGTAAAACGCCCAGGCGATGGTCGCAATCACCACGTAGGCGTCGCCCTCCACAAACTGCACCGTCATCAAAGCGGCCAGTTGTCCGCGTGCAAGCACCAGCAGCACACCCGCCACCGACAGCACCGCCCCGAGCATTTGCTGGCGCGAGGGCGTCACGTCGTAAAACAGCTTGCCAACCAGCAACATGCACACCGGCAAGCTCGCGGCAATCAGCGTCACGTTGATGGGCGTGGACGTGACCAGTGCCAGATATTGCAGCGCGTTGTAGCTGCCCACGCCCAACAAACCCAACAACATCAGCGGCCACCAGCGCGCCGCAATCTGAGCCGGGTCGCGCAGTACGCGCCAGCCGAGCGGCAGCAATATCAGCAGCGCCAGCGACCAGCGCAAAAAATTCAGGGTCAGTGGCGGCACGCTGCCGACCGCCATGCGGCCCACCACCGCATTGCCTGCCCACAGCAAGGGCGGCAGGCTCAATAAGGCGACAAGCTGCCAAGTCAGTTTCAGCGTGCTCACCGTGGCATGGCCTGGCCGCAGTTCCAGCATTCTTCAAATGGCCCGTCCACCACTTCGCCGCACCCAAGGCAGGGCCAGTGGCGGTTTTGCGGATGGCGCAGTGCATCCAGCAGTGCACGCGCTTTGAGCAGCATGTCGTCGTCCGTCACCCAAACCTCCGGCTGTGATTGATCGGGCGGCACCTGTCCTGCAATGCTGCTGGCATATGCGCGTTGCACCGTGCTGGCAATGCCAGCGTGCGTCAGCATGTCAGCCCACAACGTGGCCAAAGCGAGGTTCGGTGCCGTGGTGATGCGTTTCATACGTTGAGCATTTTTTGTTGAGGCACCATACCCCACCCCATCAAACCGAGGAGAGCCAGATGTCCATCCAAACCAGCGCCACCATCCGCGTCAGCCAGCACGGCGATGCCGACGCCATGCACCTTGTTGATCTGCCCGTGGGCGAGCCGGGTCCCGGTGAGATTCGCATTCGCCACCACGCCTGCGGCTTGAACTACATCGATGTCTACCAACGCTCTGGCGTGTACGCACTGCCCATGCCGCTGTCACTTGGAATGGAAGGCGCAGGCGTGGTCGAGGCGGTCGGCGAAGGCGTCACGCATTTGAAAGTGGGTGACCGCGCCGCCTATGCCAGCAACCCACCCGGAAGCTATTGCTCGCTGCGTGTCATGCCGGCAAAAACTGTTTGCAAATTGCCCGACGCCATCAGCTTCGAAACAGGCGCGGCCATGATGCTCAAAGGCCTGACGGCGCAGTACCTGCTGAAAAAAACCTTGCCCCAGGAAGGCTTGCAAGCCGGTGACTTCGTGCTGTTCCATGCGGCCGCAGGGGGCGTGGGTTTGATCGCTTGCCAGTGGGCCAAGGCCTTGGGTTTGCAGTTGATCGGCACCGCCGGCTCAGACGAAAAATGCGCGCTGGCGCTGGCCAACGGCGCAGCATTTGCCATCAACTACAGCAAAGACGATTTCGTGGCCCGTGTCAAAGAAATCACCGGCGGCAAGGGCGTCAAAGTGGTTTACGACTCGGTCGGCAAAGACACCTTCGAGAAGTCGCTCGACTGCCTGCGCCCATTCGGCCTGATGGCCAGCTTTGGCAACGCCTCAGGCCCGGTGGCGCCCATGGCCCCCGGCATCCTGGGCCCCAAAGGTTCGCTGTACCTGACGCGAGCCACCTTGTTCACGCACATCGCTACTCGCGAATCCACCCAAGTCATGGCCGACGATTTGTTTGACGTCGTCGGCAGCGGCAAGGTCAAGATTCACATTGCCCAGCGTTATGCCCTGAAAGACGTGGCGCAAGCGCACCGCGATTTGGAAGCCCGCAAGACGACCGGCTGCACAGTGTTGTTGCCTTGAGGGAGTGCGGTCGGGGTGTCTGACAACAAATCTGGGTGCGCGCGGCGCGGGCTGGGGCAAGTGCGGGGCCTGTGGTGAGTGCGGCAGGTGCGGTGCGTGGGGTAGTTGCGGCAAGTGCGGTGCGTGCGGCAAAGCGCGCGGGGCCAACGCCCTCATGCTGTGGGTACCCAGAAATCGGTCGTCGGCCCCGCGCGCTTTGCCGCCGGTGGCGGGATCGCTTTTCAGCGCAAAAACCATCGGCTGTAGGCGCGGTTCACGGCTAAGCTTGCCGCAGCTTTACGTGCCGCATTGCGCGCCGATTTAATGCCCATTGAAACGGTCGCGCCAGTTCAATTTCTCTGGAAAATCAACGACTTATGAAAATTGCACCGGACTTTGTTATGCGGCGTTCGGATGCGATATGCGGCGTGACGTGCTGCATAAACTACTAGTTAGGCATCGCAAACAACCGTCTCTAATGATCGTCGCAACTGAAAACCCCCAGATCAGCCTTCGTTCCTGGAACACTGGCGATTACGATTCGCTTGTTCAGTACGGGAACAACAAGCTTGTCTGGCGTAACCTGACAGACATGTTCCCCCACCCTTACACACACAAGGATGCGGTGGATTGGGTAGGAATCGCGGACGACCCCGGCGCGAGCGTTTTCCTCGCAATCGATCTCGAAGGCGAAGCCATCGGTGGAGTCGGCATCATTGCGCGAGATGGAAACGACTTCCACACCGGGCAGTTTGGTTACTGGCTCGGCCAACCACACTGGGGTCGGGGAGTGGCAACGCAGGCGGCACGAGCTTTGATGCGGCATGCATTCTCTGAAAGTAGATTCAAGAGACTTGAGGCACCAGTCTTTGCTTGGAACCCATCATCGATGCGCGTACTTGAGAAAGTTGGCTTCGTCAGGGAGGGCATTCTTCGCAGAAGCGTGCTGAAGGATGGCCAGCTAATAGACAGCATCATGTACGCAGCCGTCAGCGATGCCTAACCCCTCGCTCAAGCGGAGCGCCAACGGCGTGGCGCACTGGCCATCAAGCGCTGGGCCTGTGGCCCATTTTGCGCTCGCTGTCCAGCACGCCACGCCGTCGGTGCCCGCTTAGCTCAAACGTTAGGCGTCGGAATCAACCACCTTCCTCAAATGAACGATCGTC
>JBBRGA010000016.1:0-35685 GCA_038241115.1 Burkholderiales bacterium
CCACCGTGTAGGTGTTGGGCGCCCACATGCCGGCGAGGTCGGAGTTGTTAGACGACAACGCGGAGATGATCTCGGCCTGGCCCATGTTCTTCATCAACACGTCGGTCTTCGTGAGGCCGTACTTTTTCAAGCAGCCCTGCACCGCGAAATCGGCGGTCGAGTTTTGCGTGAGCGTAATGGTCTTGCCACGCAGCGCGGCGGCCGGGTCTTTCGCGAACTCAGCAGCGGCCTTCGCACTACCCACCAAGCCATTGGCAGCCGATTCGTCGTTGGTCACGCCGATGGTCTTGATGCCAAAGCGCACATGTCCCAGCACGGCAGGCACCGAACCGGTCCCGCCCACATCCCAGGAACCCGCTGCCGAGGCAGCGATCTGCGGCACGCCAGCTGGGAAGGTGGAGAACTCGGGTGCCAGACCCGCTTCTTTCCACCAGCCCTTTTCGGTCGCAATGTGGAAGGGCAGCGCCCAATACAGTGCAGGCTGGTAGCTGATCTTGATCGGGGTGAGCGCCTGGGCCTGCGCCACACCGGTGACTCCGAAAACAAGGCTCAGGCCCAGGGCTGCTGCCAAAGTGGTCTTCTTCATGTTGCTGTCTCCTTCGGGTTGGGGTTCAATGATCTGTGCCGGCGTGTTCTTCACGCAGCGACTTCCAGATGCGGGTGCGCAGATGGACAAAGCTCTCCAGGTCCATCACGTCTTCGATCTTGCTGTGGCTGTCCCATTTTTCGGCTTCGCGGATGGACTTCACATCAAGAATTTCCTTGATCTTGCCGGGCCGGCTGGTCATGATGACCACCCGGTCGGCCAGGTAAACCGCCTCTTCCACCGCGTGGGTGATGAAGAGCACCGTGCGCGGGTTCTTGCGCGCAAGCTTTACCAGTTCCTCCTGCATCACTACACGGGTCTGCGCGTCCAACGCGCCAAAAGGCTCGTCCATCAGCAGCACCTGGGGGTTGAGTGCGTAAGCGCGTGCAATCGCCACACGCTGCTGCATGCCGCCAGAGAGCTGGTGTGGGTAGGCGCTCTCATAGCCCTTGAGATTCATCAGGTCGATGTAGTGGGCGATCAGCTTCTCGCGCTCGTCCTTGGGCAAGCCTTTGCTGCGCAGGCCAAAGTCGATGTTGTCGTACACCGACTTCCAGGGAAACAGGGCGAACGCCTGAAAGACCACCGCACGGTCCGGGCCTGGCTCGCTCACCACCACATCGTTCACCTTGACCGTACCGGTGCTGGGAAACTCCAGACCAGCCGCCATGCGCATGCAGGTGGTCTTGCCGCAACCCGAGGGGCCAACGATGGCCACGAACTCTTCGTCCTGCACGGTAAGGTTGATGCCGTCAAGGATAAGAAAATCCTTGCCGTCGCGCTGAAACACGCGGGTGACTTCGTTGAACTGAATCGTGGCCATGTGCAGGTAATTTCGGTTGAGGAAAAGAGACGCCTCAGGCGTTGCGGTGCTTGAGCAGCTGACGCTCCAGGCGCCGCAGCAGCACATCGATGACGATGCCCACCATGCCAATGGCGACCATCCCGGCCATCACGGTGTCGGTGGCGAGCGCGCTCTGGGCACGCACGATCAGGTTGCCCATGCCGCTGCTGGCCACGATGAGCTCGGCGCCGACCAGCGACATCCAGCCCAGACCGGCGCCAATTCGCAGGCCGGCGATGATGGACGGCACGGCGGCCGGGAACAGGACCTCGGTGATGGTCTTGAAGCTGCCCACGCCAAGCATGCTGGCTGCCTCCAAAAACCGCACATCGACGCTGCGTGAACCGCGATAGGCATTGATCAGGCAGGGCGGGAAGGCGCCAGCAAAAATGATGAGCGTTGGGCCGCCGATGCCGGTGCCAAACCACAGCGCGGCAAACGGCACCCAGGCAATCGGCGCCACAAAACGCACGGCTTCGAACACAGGCGACACCACGCGGTCTGCCCACTTGAAGCGCGCCATCAGCAGGCCCAACGGAATGCCCACCAGCACCGCCAACACAAAGCCCATCAAAAAACGCTGCAAGCTGGCCAGCACGTGTTCGTGCAGCACGTGGCCGGCAAACGGCACCACCAGCAGTTGCGCAAAGCGCTGCATCACCTCCCACGGCGCTGGCAAAAATGTGCGCGAGGTGATGCCTGAGAGCGCTGCCACCGTCCACAGCGCGATGAAGCTCGCGGCACCGAGCAGCGACAAGCGCCAAAACTTCGCAGACTCCAGCGGCGGCGCGATCATGCAGCGGGTCGCCAGGGCATGACGCGCGCTTCGATCCAGCCCAAGCCCAGCGTCATCAACCAACCGCACAAGGCCACGCTGATCATGCCGACCAAAATCATCGCCGGATAGATATCTTGCGACGCCTGGTTGAGGATGCTGCCCAAGCCAGCCACCGCACCCACCAGTTCAGCGGCCACCAAGGTCGTCCACGAGGCCTGTAGCGACAAGCGCAGGCCAGTAAAGATGCTGGGCAGCGAGCCCGGAATCAGCACCTCACGCCAGTAGCGCCAGCCCTTCACATTCAGCATGGCAGCCGCCTCGAATATGGGCCGCTCAATTTGGCGCACACCGGTGTAGCTGTTGATGACCGACGGCACGAAGGCCGAGACAAAAATCACCATCATCTTGGCGGCGTCACCCAAGCCCAGCCAGACGATGGCCAGCGGAATCCACGCCAGCGGCGGTATCGGCCGCAGCACCAAAAAAATAGGATTGATGAACGCTTCGGCCGCGCGACTGGCACCCATCGCCAGACCCAGCAAAACGCCGGCGCAAGACGCCACCGCAAAGCCCATGGTCACGAGCAACACGCTGCGCGCCACGTGCTCGAGCAGTCGAGCGTTGCCGTAGCCCTCCACGGCGATTTGCAGAAACGCTGCCGCGGTCTCTGCCGGTGTGGGGAAGCGAACCGCAGAAATGATGCCCGTCACGGCGGTCAAGACATGCCAGGTCGCGATGACCAGGACGAGCACGGCAAGCGCCGATGCAGTGCGCTTGAGCCAGCGTCGGTTTGGCGTACCACGCTCAGGCGCAACGGTCGCCGCGCGCTCCATAGCGGGAGACGCTGACTGCGAAAAAATCTTTGTAAGCGCTTCCATTTGAGTGGCATCATCGGCGGCACGCGGTTGATAGTCAAGCGACTGGAAGGCGGTGATTTCCCTATGCCAGCTGAGCATCTACGGCTGCGCAGAGATTTGCGTAAGCGCGTACATTTTCGTCTATGCAGCCTACCGATCCGGCCTTGCCCAACATCGACGACGTAGCCCATGCCGCAGGCGTTTCAACCGCCACGGTGTCACGCGTTTTGAACCAATCGGGTGTGGTGAGCCAGGCCCTGCGTCTGCGCGTGACCGAGGCGGTGGGCCGCCTGGGCTACGTGCCGCATGCCGGAGCCCGCGCGTTGATGCTGCGCCGCAGTGGCACGGTGGGCGCGGTGTTTCCCACCATCGACAACGCCATATTTGCCCAGGCCATCGACGCGCTGCAACGCCAGCTTGCGAACTCTGGCCTGCAACTGCTGATTGCCACCAGCGGCTACGACCAGGAATCGGAAGCGCGTCAGGCCATGAACCTGGTCACGCGCGGCGCAGATGCCTTGGCGCTGTGCGGCGTGGGCCAAAGCCCGCAGTTGCTGCACTTTTTGCGTCAGCGCGCCCTGCCTACCGTACACGTGATGACCTGCCCCGCACCGCCTGACATGGTGTGCGTCGGCTTCGACAACGCGCGTGCCATTGCCCATGCCGTGCGTTATCTGTTGGACTTGGGACACCGCCGCGTGGCCATGCTGGCGGGCATGACCGCCCACAACGACCGCGCCGCAGCCCGCGTGCGCGGCGTGCGCCAGGCGCTGCAAGCTGCTGGCCTCGATCTGCCCGCGTACCGCCTTGCTGAACGCGCCTACAACCTGACCGAGGCCCGCGAAGGATTCCGCACTTTGATGGCCTCCACATCCACGTCCAACCCTGCGCCCACGGCCGTCCTTTGCGGCAACGACGTGCTGGCCTACGGCGCGCTGTTAGAGGCACGCAAGATGGGCATCGAGGTGCCCAGAGCGCTGTCGGTGATCGGCTTCGACGACCTGGAAATGTCGCGCCACATTCATCCCACGCTGACCACACTGCACGTGCCCACAGAAGCCATGTGGCGCGCCGCCGCCGACAGATTGGTCGGGGCCCTGGAGGCCCGGCCCGTGAGCATGGCCACCGAAGTCGAGGTCGAACTGGTGGTGCGCGAGTCAACTGGGCCGGTGCCGCCGGGCGCTTGACATCAGGCCGTCAGGCGCGAAAAAAAATTCCTGCGCAGACGATTCGATCGCCGAACGCGGCTGCGGGAGTTCAAGGCCAAGCCCTCATTTCGGCCCATCACACAAACAATGCGTCACCGCCCCGAACGGTTTGCGGCGGTCAGCCACTTCCATCAACCAGCCGAGGTCACGCTGAATTTGGCCCGCAGCTGACGCACCGCCAACCAAGGCTGGCAGACCGGTGCTGGTCATGTTGGCGTTGACCTGCTCGCCCACCATTTGCGTCACTGAATTCACCACTGCGTTCACCACCGCATTCACCAGCGCACCGCCGCCCAACGTGTCGAGCAGGCGCTCCAATTTGCCCGGCTCGCGTTCCATGTAGGTCACGCGGAAATCGGCGTCCAGCTTGGCGCGGGTGGCAGCTGATTTCAGGGCATCGCTGTAGCTGCCGACGCGGTCGATCAGGCCACGCTCTTTGGCTTGCATGCCGGTCCAGACGCGGCCTTGCGCGACTTCGTCGATCTTCTCGGGCGTGGTTTTGCGGGCGACTGCGGCTTTGGTGATGAAGTCGGAATAAATATGACCGATGCTGGCTTGAATCAGCTCGCCAAAGCGCGGGTCGAGCGGGAGCCGCGGGTCGCCTGCGCCGCCCAGCCAGGTGGTGGTGGCGCCGCCCGCATGCACCCCGACCTTGTCGAGCGCTTTGTCCACGCTGGGCAGAATCGCAAACACGCCGATCGAGCCGGTGACGGTGCCTGCATCGGCAATGATTTCGTCGCTGGACATCGATATCCAGTAACCGCCCGAGGCGGCCACATCGCCCATCGACACCACCACCGGCTTGCCAGCGGCGCGGGTCAACTCCAACTCGCGGCGCACCAGCTCAGAGCCGAAGGCGCTGCCGCCGGGCGAGTTGACGCGCAGCACCACCGCTTTGACCTTGTCGTCGTCGCGGGCCTTGCGGATGAGTTCTGACGTGGACCTGCCGCCCACGCCGCCAGCGGGCGCTACGCCGTCGGTAATTTCGCCTTCGGCAACGACCACCGCCACCGCGTCGCCGGTGAGTTTGGCTTTTTGACGGGCCAAATAGTTGCCGAACGAGACTTGCCTGAAGCTCTTGGACTCTTCGTCTTTGGCGCCGCGCTCGATCATCACAGCGCGCAATTCGTCTCGGGTTTTCAGGCCGTCGACCAGCTTCATGCTCAAGGCCAATTTGCCGGCGTCACCGCCTGCCGCAGCAAATGTTTGCGGCAGCGCTTCGATGCCTTTGGCAATGCTGCCCGCAGGCAGCTTGCGCGCTGCTTCAACGCCGTCGGTGTAGGTCGTCCACAGGCCGTTGTACAAAAGGCTGTCGGCCTCCAAGGCGTCTTTGGACGGGCCGTTGGCAAAGTAGGGCTCACCGAAGCTTTTGTATTTGCCCACGCGGATGACGTTGGCGGTGACGCCAAATTTGTCGAAGGCGTCTTTGTAGTAATTGCGCTTGCGGCCGTAACCGTCGAGGTAGACCGCGCCCATCGGATGCATCCAGACCTCAGACGCTTGGGCAGCGAGGTAATACTGGCGCTGGTCGTAACCAGAGCCCCAGGCCACCACCGGTTTGCCGCTGGCTTTGAAGCGCTGCAAGGCGCCGGCCACTTCGCGCAAGCTGCTCAAGCCAGCGCCTGAAAATTCGTCGAGCGCCAACACCACTTGCGTGATGTTTGGATCTTTGGCAGCGGCGTCGAGCACGGTGAGGATGTCGCGGAGTTGGGTTTTGTCCTGCTCTTCGCCACGCGCCTGCGCCAGTGCGGTTTCGCGCAAGCTGCCTGAGCGCTGTTCAACGATGGGGCCAGCCAAGCCCAGAACCAGCGCGGTTTTGTCCATCAGCGGCTTGGGGCCGCGCTGCATCAGCGACCAAACCACAGCCGCGATGACGGCCAAAAAGAGGAGGTTCAGCAAAACGCGGCGGCTGGCGTCCAGAAAGCCAAAAAACCAGCCAAACCCCTTGCGAACCGCACTGACAACCCTGTTGGACATGCTCGTTCCGTTCTGAAAAATTCTGATGCGGTCGAGCTTACAGGCGGGCGCCGAACTCGGCCTTCACTCCCAAAGAATCACGCAGCTTTGTGTTCCCGATTGCTGAGTTAGAGGACGACGGCTTGCGATACTCGTCGCCGCATGCAAGCCATCCTCGCCGTCACCATCCCGTTTTTCACGCTTGTCTTGTGCGGCTACTGGGCCACCCGCCGCGGCGTTCTGCCTGAGGCCGCGATACCTGGGCTGAACGCCTACGTGCTGTACTTCGCGCTGCCTTGCTTGCTGTTCAAGTTTGGCTCGAGCATGCCGTTTTCCAAGCTCATCGACCCGACGCTGATGGCCATCTACGTGGTGTGCGCCATGGTGATGGTGTTTGTCACCATATCGGCCACCTTGAAAGGCGCAGACGAGCGCTACGGCATCGACCTGAAAAATTCTGCCTTCGGCGCGTTGGTCGCCGCCTTTCCCAACACCGGCTTCATGGGCGTGCCGCTGCTGGTGGCGTTGCTGGGCGATGCCGCGGCCGGGCCGGTCATATCCACCGTGCTGATCGATCTGGTCTTGACGAGCACGTTTTGCATTGCCCTGGCGCAATCGCAAGAGCAGTTTTCGCCGGGCGAAAGCGAGCCCTCCACCATGCGCACCGCGGCACTGCGTTCACTGCGCGGTGCGCTGACCAACCCGCTGCCGTGGGCGATTGCTTTGGGAGCCGTGGCGGCCGCCGCGCAGCTGCAACTGCCAGCGCCGGCCAACCAGGTCATTCAGATGCTCGCCGACTCGGCCAGCCCGGTAGCGCTGTTCACCATCGGTGCGGTGCTGTGGCGCGCGGGCCAACACAGCGGCGCAAAAACACCGGTGCGCCAATACCTTCCGGTGGCTCTGCTCAAGCTGTTCGTGCACCCGCTGTTGGTGCTGAGCGTCGGCGTGATCGCAAAAGCCTTGGGCGCACCGGTGTCGGCCTTCGGTTTGACGGTGCTGGTGCTGGCGGCGGCGCTGCCCAGCGCCAGCAACGTGTCGTTGCTGGCCGAGCGCTACGGCGCGGACAACGGCCGCGTTGCGCGCATCATCATGGCCAGCACGGTGATGGCGTTCATCAGCTTTTCGCTGCTGGCCTGGGTGCTCGTCGCGAAGCCAGGTTGAACCTGCGTCAGCAAGCCGCGTCAGAACCTGAAAGCTGTCGGCAGTAAGGTGCAAACGCCGGGCGCGACTTCTAAAATTCTCATCTTTTTGCGCTCTCCAACACCCCATGAAAACCTACCAATGCATCGTTTGCAGCTTCATCTATGACGAGGCCGAAGGGCTGCCCAGCGAAGGCATCGCGCCCGGAACGCGTTGGGCCGATGTGCCTGCAGACTGGATGTGCCCTGACTGCGGCGTGTCCAAGGCCGACTTCGAAATGATTGAAATCTGATGACCAGCGCAGCGGCAGCAGGTCCCTCGGTGACTCAGTCAACGGCGCAGTCAGCCAACCCAACCGCAGGCGTCGTCATCATCGGCAGCGGCTTGGCCGGCTACACCTTGGCGCGCGAATTTCGCAAGCTGGACAAGGAAACACCGCTGACGATTTTGAGTCGCGACCACGCCGGCTTCTACTCCAAGCCGATGTTGTCGAACGCATTGACCAGCAACAAGACAGCCGCCACTTTGGTGATGAAGTCGGCCGAGAAAATGGCCGCCGAACTGAACGCCAGCGTGCGCCCCGACACGCACATCGAGCGCTTCAACCCCGCGGCACGAACTGTCAGCCTGCGTGGCGGCGAGGACCTGCCGTACCGCGATCTGGTACTTGCTTTGGGCGCCGACACTTTGCACGCAGCGCTTCAGGGCAACGGCGCCGACGCGGTGATTTCGGTCAACGACCTTGACGATTACGCGCGCTTTGCGCAGCGCCTGGAAAGCATGAAGAAGGAGGGCGAGGCAAAAGAAGACGAGGCAGAACAAGGCGAGGCCAAACAAGGAGAGATCGCCGTGGCCATCCTGGGGGCAGGTTTGATCGGCTGTGAGTTCGCCAACGACCTGCTGCACCGCGGCATTCGCGCCACCGTGATTGATCTGGCCGACCGGCCGCTGTCGCGATTGTTGCCCGATGCGGCGAGCGCATTCATGCGCGAAAAGCTGCAAGCCGCAGGCATTCAGTTTCGCTTCAACGTGGCGGTCAGCCAGGTCGAAAAAACGGCCAGCGGCTTCGATCTGCACCTTGGGGATGGCAGCCATGTGCAGGCCGACCTGGTGCTCAGCGCCATCGGCCTGCGACCGCGCACCACGCTGGCCAAGGCGGCCGGTTTGGCAGTGAGTCGCGGCGTGACGGTCAACCGCTACATGGCCACTTCTGCCGCGCATGTGCACGCACTCGGCGACTGCGCCGAGGTGGCGGGCCACGTGCTGCCCTACGTGATGCCACTGATGCAACAAGCGCGCGCATTGGCCGCCACCTTGGCCGGCACGCCCACGCAAGTTGTCTACCCCGCAATGCCGGTGATGGTGAAAACGCCCGCCTGCCCCACGGTGGTGTGTTCGCCTGCGCCGCACGCGGTGGGTGCGTGGCAAGTCACCACTTCTGTCGACGCTTGTGATGCGCGTTTCATCGGCGCCGACGGCAGCACCTTGGGCTTTGCTTTGCTGGGCACAGCCACGGCCCAAAAGCAGGCACTGGCTGCGCAGGTGACGGGTTGGTTGGTTTGAAGATGCAAAACCTCTGCCGCCTATGAAACGCATCAAAACGCTGCGGCGTAGCGATTGAAGAAAAAGGAGTTGAAGATGTTCCGTTCACTGAGTTTTCTAGCGCCAGCGTGGTTGGCCGCGTCTGTACTTTTGTCAGCGTCGCACGACGCAGGAGCGCAGCTTGCGCAAGCCACTTACGAACAAATCAGGCCCAGCGCCGACGGCATTGGCAAGCGCTACATGGGGCGCGAAATTGCGCAGGTCATGGGCTGGCAAGGCGCGGCCTGGTTGGAGCGCGAGGAACGTGAGAAGGAAGAACGCACCGATTTGCTGCTGCGCGAGTTGGCACTGAAGCCCGGCATGGTGGTGGCCGATGTGGGCGCGGGCACCGGCTACATCGCCAGGCGCATGGCCAACGCGGTGGGCGCCTCGGGTGCGGTGTACGCCGTCGACGTCCAGAGCGAGATGATTGAGATGCTGAAGACGCTGGCGACCAAGGCCAAGCTGACGCAAATCAAACCCGTGTTGAGCACGGTGGACGACGTGAAGCTGCCCGTTGCCAGCGTTGACCTGGCGATCATGGTGGACGTCTATCACGAGCTCGAATTTCCGCGCGAGGTGATGCTGAGCCTGGTGCGCGCGATGAAGCCCGCAGGCCGTGTGGTGTTTGTGGAGTACCGCGCCGAAGATGCCGCCGTGCCCATCAAAGCCCTGCACAAAATGAGCGAAGCCCAAGTCAAACGCGAAGCCGCCGCGGTCGGCCTGACCTGGGAACGCACGGCCAGCGGATTGCCCTGGCAGCACGTGGTCATTTTTCGCAAGCCCTGAACGCAGCGCAGCACGGCCGATGCGGTGTTCAGGCGCTGTTCAGACGTGTTTGAAGTGGACCAAGGCACACCTGAAGCATTCTTGAAGCCCGTTTCAAGTTGATGCGGTGAACACCGTCAAGACGCCGGTGTAGCCGTACACATGGTGGCGGGCAATTTCACCGGAAGCAAAAAAGCCGACCAGCGGCACATCGCCCAAGGCGTGCCGAATGATGGCCAGTTCGGCCGAAGGCGAGCCAAAGTGCGGGCCGCCGCGACCGGCGCAGCTCACATAAACGGCACCGGCCATGCGCCGGGCCGGATGCGGCGCGCGCTCGGCGTCTGAGCCTTGCAAGGCCAAGGCGGTTTCCAGCGGCAAGGTCTCGGGCTCCAAGGCTTCGCGAATCTCGGTGCAAATGCGCACCAGATCGCGCCGTGCGGCGTCGGTGTCGCGCTTGCAAAAAGCCAAGCGCATGCCGACTTCGGCGTTGTCGGCAATGGCCACACCGCGCCGTCCGGGGTCCAGACCGATGAGGTGGCGCACGCGGGTGTCGCTGCCAAATTGGCCGTGACGGGTTTGCGCCGATTCGGCGTCGGCGGCGTCGTTCAAACCAACCAAGGTTTCGCGCAGGCGCGGCATCGCATCTCGGTGATCGAGATCGTCAATTTGCAAATCGCGCAGCAGGCAATCGAGCGCGGGTTCGCCGTCGAGTGTGAGCACCAGGTTGTGCTCGGCCGAGGTGACGGTGCGGGCTTTGGCAATGGGTTGGCTGCCCTGCGTGACGCGGGACAACATGCCGTGCTGGGTGTGGGTGGCGGTGTTGGCATTGGCGTTGGTGTTGGTGTCGGTGTTGGCATCGGTGCCGCCGCTGGCTTCGCCCCGAAAGGCGACACCCGACAAGCCGCCTTGGAACACGCCGTTGGCGATGTGCAAACTCCGAGTGCGACTGGACGCCAAGCCGCCGAACAAATAGCCGCTGCGGGTGCGCTGACTCATCTCAAACACCAACTCGCTCAAGTCCAGCGTCTGCGGATCGGCATGCACTTGAGCGCTGACCGCGGCAAAACCGCCCAGCGGCGCGGCGCCCGAGAAGACTTTGAACTGCTCGCTCGGCAAGTCGCTGAGCATCAGGCTGAGCGCGGGCTCGTTGAAATACTCCACGCCGTTGCCTGCGATGCCCACGCCGACAGCGCCGACCCAACCCACGCCCGGCCAGCGCGCTTGCAGCGCATCCAGCAAGGCTTCGGCGTGGGCGGCGTAGTGGTCGGTGAAATAAACCCAACCCAGCGTCGGCTCGCGCACGTGGTCGGGCAACTGGCGCTGCGCTTCGATTTGCGCCGCGGCCAAGGCCAGCGCAAAGTGCCAATCGGGGTGGGTCGCGTGGGCGTGCAGGAAAAGCTTCATGGCGAGTGAATAAGAAGAAGTGATGGCTTCAGCGCTTGCGTGCGCTGGTTTTGGCAGACGCCGTTTTTCGCGCCGGTGATTTGCCTGCGGTGCCCGCGCTTGCAACGCGGTCGGTCGCTTTGCGGACCGCGCGCGCCGGCGCACCGGCCGCCGCTTTGATGGTCTGCTCGGCCACATTCATGCCCTGCTTGACCATGGCCCCGGCCACTCCGCCCACCATGCGCTTGGCCGCCTCGGCCGCGTTGTCTTTCATGGCTTTGCTGGCCAGCTCGGTGAACTGTTGGGTCAGAGCGCCCCACCACTGCATCGGGTCGACACCGGGCGGCGGTGTCACCGCGGAGACGGCTTCGGTTGCCGCTGCGGGTGCTGCCGCGGGTGCAGTTGCGGTCGCTGCTTTGTGCGTCACTTCAGCGGCGTCCTTTTCGGTCTGCACAGCGGCCTTGAAAACCGGCACCGCGGCCGTCAATGATTCGCGCAGATCGCCCATCTGCACGTTCATGTTTTGCAGCGTGGACAAGGTCATGCGCTGCACTTCCAGCGCTTGGATGGTGGCGCCCAACATGCGCGTGTTTTGCTCCAACCAAAACTGCACGGTGCGCAACTCACTGATGCGCTTTTCTATCTCTTCAGGGTTCAGCGTGGGCGCCACCCACTGACCTATTCCCGGCATGCCCGACATGCCGGGCAAGGCAGCACCCGCGGTTTTGGCCAAGCCCTGAAAAAAATCAAAGCCGGGTACGAGCTTGGTGAAGTTGAAAGCGTCGGTCATGGCGTGTCCTGGAATGGATCGTGATTTTGATTGTGCGCGCTGTGGGGCCCCGTCCTTGGGCCTTGTGCCCTGTGCCCTGGACCTCGCCCCTGGCTGCCGTGCTGCTCTGACAAACATCAGCGCGAGTAAGCCACGCGCTCGACGGTGTAGCCGCGCTGGGCCATCAAGGCAGGCAGCCCCAGCGGCCCGATCATGTGCAGGCTGCCCACCGCTGCAAACACCCGTTGGCCGGCCGCGTGCAGCGCATTGACGCCGTCGGCCAGGCCAGGGTTGCGGTCGTCGAGCATGCGCTTCATCAACAGGCGCTCCGACTCTGGCGGCGTGCATTCGCACCAGGTGTCGTAGCGCGCCAAGTCAGCGTCATCGCCGTCCACCCACACCTTGAAAATGCGCTGCAAGGTTTGCAAGGTGCGACCCGACTCGAGCTCCGTCACCGCCGCTTCCACCATTTCAATGGTGGCGTCAAGCGTGGGCATTTTGAGCAGGCTCAACTGCAATTCGGGTGTCTCCAGCGACACCACCCGTTGGCCGTTGCTGCGCGCCAAACCGGCCAAAAAGTTGTCGATGCCATAGGCCGGGTCAATGCCGTCCCGGCGGCCGGTCAGGGCGCTCAAGGCAGTGACTTGCACCTCGGGGCTGAAGCTGGCCAGCGCGTTGGCAGGCAAGCACTCAACCGCAATTCGCTGCGCCAAGCGCGCCGCCAAGGCGTCTGGCAGCGCGGTGGCCTTGCCCTTCCTCGCATCCTGCGTCATGCCCGCCTGCAAGCGCGCCTGAATGTCGGGGTCGAGCAGGTCGAGCTCGAGCGCCACGGTGTCGCTGTCGCGAAGCGCCCGCATCACGCTGGGGCCAGGGAACATGTTGGGCAGCCGCGCCACGTGCACGGTGCCGTAAAGGTAAGAGCTGTGTTCGCCTTTGCGGATGCGCCACAGGAAGCCGTGGTCACGCGCGCCCTGCATGCCAGACCGGATCTGCTCGGCCGCGAGCTGCTGCGCGATCGGCGGGCAATCGCCGGATTGAACCGGGGGCGCGCTGGAAGGTGCAGACGCGCCTTGCGCCAAACAGGCGCTGGACGCGAAACAAAGCAAAGCCGCGCCTTGCCACTTTTTGAACCACGCGCATGCTTTTTTCACGGCATCGCCGCGGGCACCCCGGGCACTGCGGGCACCCCAGGCACGCCGGGCACCCCGGGCAGCGTAGGCAGCATGGGCGGAGACAACCGCAGGCAGACTCATCGCGGCGGCGTCTTCGACAGCTTGTTCAGCTCGATGCGCAGCACCCCGTCTCGCTGCTGCCAGTGCAGCTTGCCCAGCACGTCCATGCCAAGCAAAGGTTGCTCAGTGCGGCGGTCGTTCAGGCCTTCCAGCGCCACCACGCGAAGTTGCTCTGCCCGCACGCCACCTTGCAGCGTCAGGTTGACGCTGACCACGCGACCCGTGACCAAGCCGCCGGCCGTGTTCGATTGCACCTGGCCCAGCGAAGGCAAGTTCAGCTCGCGCGCCAGCTGCGCAGAAATGGCGGTGCCGGTGGCGCCGGTGTCAACCAAAAACTCCAGCTCGCGGCCGTTGATGCTGCCCGGCCAGTGGTAATGACCATCGGGCCCGCGATTGATTTCCACCACCCCGCCTTGCAGCTGAAAACGGGTTTGCTGCTGCTGACGCATCCACCACTGCACGCCCAAAAAAACCAGCACGCCCAACAGCAACCACACGGTGATGATTTTGAAAGTGCGGGGCAGTTCGTTGCTCATCGCGATGCGGACAAGACGCGGCAAATGGCCCGATGTGTCAAAGCTTGACCGGGCCATTCAAGGAGGCGTCTGCGGCCACCACGGCCCGGGCCTGCTGCTGTCGCACGCGGTCGACGTACTGATCGCTCTTGGCGATTTGCGCTTTCATGATGGCGTTGTTCTGGCCCATGGTGTCTATCGCCTTGGCGCGGAAGCTGTCCATGGCGTCCATGGCTTTGTAGGTCTGGTCGAACATCTCCTGCATCTTCTCGATGCCGATCATCGGGTTGCTCGCGAACTGCGCGGTGGCGTCGACGTGCTGGTTGAGCTGCTTGCCAGTTTGCGAGATCAAATCGCCGATCGTGCTGTTGACGCCTTGCAGCATGTCCATCACCGCGATTTGATTGCCGGTAGCGCGCGCCACGGTTTGCGCCACGGCCAGCGCGCTCATGCCCGTGGTGGCCACGCGGGTGCAGCCGTTCATCATTTCGCGGCCGGTTTTTTTCAGCACGTCCAAGGCCAGGTAGCCGTTCACGCAAACCGCTTGTTGCGTGAGGATGTCGGTGAGGTTTTGGCGCGCGTAAAACAGCACTTCTTGGCGCAGCGCTTGCGCGCGTTGCGGATCGGTGGCTTCAATCGCAGCCACCTTGGCGGCCAGCTTCGCATCCAGGCTTTCTGAGAAGTGCGCCGCAGCGGCCAGCTTTTGCATCGCCTCCCACAGCTTGCCGCGCGTGGCTTCGATGTCGGCAATGTCCATTTGCACTTCGTCGCGCGCCGCATAAAGCTGCGTCATGGCTTTTTTGAGCTGGTCGCCTGCACTTTCAAACTTCCGGAAATACGCTTGCAGCTTGTTGCCGAAAGGGATGATGCCGAGCAGTTTGTTGGGCTGCAGCAAGTCACCGTCTTTGCCGGGATTGAGGTTGTCGAGCTGCGAGCGGATGTCACCCATGGCCTTGAACGCCGGGCTGGTTTCCACGCCCACCATGTTGCGCTGCATGAAACGGCCTTGCATCAGGCTGGCGGCGGTGGAGACCTCTTCTTTGCCCAGAGCAAAAGCAGAATCGAGCTTGGATTTGAAGGCGTCGGTGTGCACGTCTTCGCGCAGTAGCGCGTCGACAAAACGAGCCACCTGGTCGTCCACCGCCGCTTTGACCTCCGGCTTCAGCGGCACTGCCGTTTGAGAGGCTTGCACCGCGATGGGCGTGATGACTTCTGGGGCTTCCAGCACGAAGCTGGGAACGGCCACCGCAGTGGCAACTGTCGTTTGTTTATCGTTTGACATCTTGGGTCTCCTTGATTCGATTCAGTGCGGAAAGATCGAGTGTGGTGTCCACGTGCGGTGCTTCGAGCAAGTTGGTGGTGCCGAATTTTTCCTGCAAAAACCGCGAGTGGACCAAGAAGGCGTGGGCGTCTTGGCTGGCCAGATCGTCGCCCAATTGTTTGACCTTCACTTCCAACTCGGCCAGGGTTTCGCGAAAGGTGTCCTGCGCTGTTTTGCCGTTTTCCAGCACCCGCGTGGTGGCGTATTGGACGGGGATGGACAGGTAAGTTTTCAGTGCATCCGGCAGGTAGGAAATGGCAATGTGGCGCGCATGAAAACTCTCTTGCAACGACAGCGAACCCTTGCTGCGCTCCCACTGCGCCAGCAAGTTTTCGAGCGCGGTGCACAGCTCGATCACCTTGCTTTGCAGGGCTGTTGGCAAGCGCTTTTCGGGGTTGTGGTGGACGAGGCTGCGCACGCCGCTCAGCGCCCTGCCCATGGCCTCGCGGGTGTCGCCTTCGTCGGTGAATTCAAGGTCGTCCCACGGCATGCCGCTGAGCTTGGGAAAGCCCAGCCACAAGCCCCCAGCAGCAAAGCCAGCGGCGTAGCCCAGGGCAGCCACGCCCAAGCCGGAGATGCCCAACCAGCCAAACACTTGCAGCATCAAGACCACGGTGGCCAAGCCCAAGCCGCACCAATTGGCGGGGCTGGTCAGGATGCGGTGCAGTTTGTCGATCATGGGCTTTTGGTTCGCGCTGGTTCCGGGTGGGACTTCGATACCTCAGCCCGAACGGGGTGGGGTTCGTGTTCGTGTTCGTGTTCGTGTTCGTGTTCGTGTTCGTGTTCGTGTTGGTGTTGGTGTTGGTGTCAGGTTGGAGCGTGGGTTGGACTCAACAGAGGGGGCAACTCGCAAGAAATTTTCGCCACGTACCCCACCCCGTTCGCCCTGAGGTGGCTCTTCCGACTCTCCTGAGGTGTCGAAGGAAGGGGCCGAGCAGCTCGCGGCTCATCGCTTGCCACGCCTCACTGGTACGCCCTGATGTCCTTGAACACCGCATACAGCGGCGTTTTGCGCGCATCGAAAACCCGGCCACCGGTGATGTCGACCAGCTGTTTCAAGTCGGCCTCTTTCGCCTCGCCGAACAGCACCATGAACACCGGCACCGCGCGCACGTCTTCGGGCAGCAGGGCATAGGCTGCTTTGAACGATTGCAGTCCGCGGCCTTCGGTGTTTTCGCCGTCGGTGAATGCCACCACCGAGTATTGGTAATTGGGCGACTTTTTGCGCTGCTCCAGGCTGTGTTGCAAAGCGGCGAGCACGCTGTCGTACAAGGCCGTGCCACCCGTCATGTTCAAGCCGTCGGCGTAGGCGCGCACGTCAGCCAGCACCTGCTGTTTGGCTTCAGAGTCTTCTTGCAGTTGCACGCCTTTGGCTGCGGCGCGGGCCGCCGGGATCTCGAAGGCGGTGATCTCACCGGGGCGGCCGGCAAACGGCAGCATCCAGACGCGCTCGCGGTTGGTCAGCTTGGCCAGGCGGCCGGTCAAAGAGGCGTCGCCGCCTGCGATGTAGTGCAGAGCCTCGACCAGTTGCGCGCGCCGCGCCCCGGCCATGCTGCCGCTGGTGTCCAGCACAAAGGTGCTGGCAATCGGGCGACGGAATTCATTCAGGTAGGCGTCGATCAAGCCGTCGGCCAGCTCGCGGCTGGGCGAAAAGGGCAGCTCGATCAGCATGTCGCCTTGAGGGAACAAATCGTTCAGCGTGGCGGCCACGTCGCGGTTGATGGGGCGGCGCAAGGTCTGCGTGGCCAGCCAGCGCTGCGCATCGGCGCCTTTCAGATACGCCACCACTTTTTGGTAGTCGGCGCGACGCGCCTCGCTGAGCAGCATCAGCGGATAGTCGGCCGTGGCCACGCCTTCGTGCGGGTACACCAAGGTGAGTTTTTCGCGCAGCTTGCCGCTGTTGTTCAGGCTGAGCAGCCAGCTTTCGTAGTTGATGAACGCGTTCAGCTGGTTGGCTTGGTTGCCTTGCTGCTCTGCAAATTTCTCAGACAAGTAAGTCGAGTTGTCGCCGGGCAGTTTGTAGCCCTTCAAAAAGTTGGCGATCGCCGTGCGATCGACGTCGGCAGCGGTCAGCGCTTCGGCCTTGTTGCTGGCCGCGGCCACCACGCCCATCAGCGCCATGAAGCCCTGGTTGGAGGTGGCGGGGTTGGACAGCGCGTAGCGCAATTTGCCGGCGCGTGAGGCCTCGGTGAGCGTTTTCCACGTGACGGTGGCGACCACCGCCGGGTCGTTCCAGCCCAGCTCCCGCGCGGTCGATTCATTCACGCCCACGGCAATCGGCGACAGCATGATTTTTTCTTGCAGCTTGACGCGCGCCTGGCCTTGCGGGTCGCTGAGCAAATATTTGGCATTGGCAAACCAGGCGGCGTGCGCGTCGGTCTTGCCGGTCAACACCGCCTCAGTGCTTTCCATGGTGCCGCCGAAGCTGAACTTCAACTTCACGCCAGTGGCCTTTTCGACCATGGCCTCCAGGGGTTGCGCGTCGCGCAGGTCGCTCGTGGCGAGCACTTTGAAGACGGGTGCTTCGACGGCAGTGGCAACTGACGCAGTCGCGGTGTCTGCTTTTTTCCCGCATGCGCTCAGGCCGACGGCAACGACGCAGAGCAGACAAATTTTCAATGCATGCCTCATTGCGTCAGCTCCTTGCTCACTGCGTCAATCATCTCCAACATGATCTCGAACGACGGCGGATCGACCACTTGCGTCAGCCTTTCCTCTACCGCCAAGCCGGTGGGCTGCACCGCCTTCATGAACACGCCGGAGTCGGCGATTCGAAAGCCGTATTCCACCGCGATGCGCTGCAACTCCGGGTGGCTGCCCAGCAGCTCGGCCAGTTTGCGGGCGCGTTCCGTCACCGCCACAAAAACCACCTTGTTGACGATGGTGGGCTGCGGGTACATCAGCACCATTTCTTTGGCGATTCCTGTCCCCATGCCGCCTGCGTTTGCGGCCTCTGCTGCGCCGACCTTTTTGCTCAAGGCAAATTGCACCATCTGGTTTTCGTACAAGAACGCCATCGGGGTCTTGCCAATGCCGATGGACACGTAATCGTCAAAATTACCGTTGACGTAGTTTTCCTGATAGCCCTGGCGCTTGAACAACTCGGCCACTTTGATGGACACGGCCTGCGCGGTGGCACGGTCGGTGACGATGTCGCCGTTGATGGCTTGGCTGGTCAGTGCCAGGTACATGGCGGCCGAGTTGCTGCGGCGAACGTCGGTGGTGCTGACCAGGACGCTGCGCGTCACGTCGTAGCCGGCTGCACCCTGCAAGTCTTTCCAGCGTTTCTTGGCCAGCATGAGCGTGGTCAGCTTGCTCATGTCCACGCCGTAGGTGCGTTCGCCGATGGGTTTGGCCACGCCGTTGGCGACCAGAATTTTCGCAATCGGCGTCCAGCTCGCAATCACCATCGGCGTGAAAAACGGCGACGACTGCGTGGTGTTGATGTTGGCTTTGCGCGCCGCGTCGGCAATTTGATTGGCGGCCACCACGCCGGATGGGAACAGGAAATCGGGAACTGTCTGGGCGGCGGCAGCGGCAGTGACTTTGCCCGCCATGTCGCGGCTGCCGACGCGTGTGGTTTGCACCGACAGGCGCTTCTCGGCCAAAATTTTTCGCACCCGTTCGTCGGCGAAGTAGGGCTCGACGTCGAGCGCAATCAGGCCAGTGATGGCGCCGGTCGCGGCTGCTTCGGCCTCATCGGCCTTCTTGGCGACTTCTGCCTTCTGGCCGCGCAGCGCGAGGAACAACGCCGCACCAAAGGCCGCGAGCAGCAGCAAGGTCAACGCGGTCTTGAGGCCTTTGGACATGAGCGATCTCCTGACGCGTCTTCAACCGCTGGTCTGTGTTGCCAAAGCCCGCCCGATCAATATTTTTTGAACGTCGCTGGTGCCTTCGTAGATTTGGCAAACCCGCACATCACGGTAAATGCGCTCGACCGGGAAGTCGCTCACATAACCGTAGCCGCCGTGAATTTGGATGGCAGCACTGCACACACTTTCTGCCATCTCGCTGGCATAAAGTTTGGCCATCGCTGCTTCTTTCAAGCAGGGCCGACCCGAATCTTTCAGCGCCGCGGCGTGGTGCAGCAATTGACGCGACGCTTCAATTTGCGTGGCCATCTCGCCCAAGCGGAAGTGCACGGCTTGGTGTTCAAAAATAGGTTTGCCAAAGGCCACTCGGTCTTTGGCGTAGCGCAGCGCGGCCTCGAATGCGGCGCGTGCCATGCCCACGCTTTGCGCCGCAATGCCGATGCGCCCGCCTTCCAAGCCTGAGAGCGCAATTTTCAAACCCTGGCCTTCTTCGCCCAACAGGTTGGCGGCGGGTATGCGGCAGTTTTCAAACAAGATTTGCGCTGTGTCCGAGGCGTGCTGGCCCATCTTGTCTTCCAGGCGCGCCACGGTGTAGCCGGGCGCGTTGGTGGGCACGATAAAGGCGCTGATGCCTTTTTTGCCGGCTGCCTTGTCGGTGACGGCCATCACGATGGCCACGTCGCCGTTCTTGCCGCTGGTGATGAACTGCTTGACGCCGTTGATCAGGTAGTGGGCGCCATCGCGCGTGGCCGTGGTTTTCAAGCCGTCGGCTTGTGAGCCGGCATGCGGCTCGGTCAGGCAAAACGCACCCAGCATGTCGCCGCGCGCCAGTGGCCGCAGCCACTGCTGTTTTTGCGCCTCGTTTGCCCACGCCATGAGGATGGAATTGACTGGGCAATTGGTGACGCTGACAACCGTGGACGTGGCGCCGTCGCCTGCGGCAATTTCTTCAAGGATGACGGCGAGCGCCAAGTAGTCCAGGCCTGCGCCGTCGTACTGCGTCGGCACGGCGATGCCGTAGCAGCCCAGCGCGGCCAAGCCTTTCAGTTCAGCCGCGGGGAAGTGGTGGGTTTTGTCCCAGTGCGCGGCAAGCGGCGCAATGCGGTCTTGCACATACGCGCGCACCGCATCTTGAACGGCGAGGTGGTCTTCACTGAGCAGCATGTCTGACTCCGATGTGCCAAAAATTCATGGGCGGCGACCCTTCCGAGGTGTCACCAAGCAAGGGTGCTGCCGTCGTGATTGAAAAATTTTCCGTTGTCGTCGGCACGCAAGCCCGCCAAAAGTTTGCGCATATCGGCCACGCTGTGCTCGGGTGTGAGGTCGGCACCGGCGCCGCCCATGTCGGTTTTTACCCAGCCGGGGTGCAAGGCCACGCAAACGGCTTGTCCTTGCAGCACCATGGAGGCGTCTTTCAAAACCGAGTTGAGCGCGGCTTTGGAGGCACGGTACAGCCAAGCCGCGGGCGAATCCCGCTGGCCGATGGAGCCCATCTTCGACGACAAAACAGCCAGCTTAGCGCCGGATGCCAACACGCCTTGCAGCTGCGGCAGCACGCGCATGGCACCCAGCACATTGGTGTGCATGACGGCGTCGAATTCATCGGCCGTGGGCGCATCGAAGCCGCTGGCTCGGGGGCCGAACGCGCCCGCGTTGTAGATCACCACGTCGAAGGCTTCGCCGTTCACCGCCCAGGCCAACCCAGACACGCTGGCGACGTCGGTGACGTCAAGCCGCAGCGCTTTGGCACCCAGGCTTTGAAGGCGGCTCGAGCCGTCAGCATCGCGCGCCGTGGCGGTGACGGCCGCGTCACCTGCGCGGTACTGCCGAACAAATTCCAGACCCAAACCGCGCGACGCGCCGACCACCAATACTTTCATGCCCTGCCCTTCAAACGACAACGATCGACTTCGACTCGCTGACCAAAATCGATCCGCGCGCAATGATCAACGGCTTGCCGGAGCCAATGCGCGCCGCACCGTCAAGCTGTGCCAACAGGCCGCCCAATTTCGCCTTCCATTCAAGGCTGGAAACTTGCCACGTCAACAGAACATCCTGATCCGCGAAAACCGGGCTCTTGAATGAAAAGTTCATGTTCAGACACAGCATTTGACGATGCAGGCCGTCGTCTGAACGCGAAAAATAAGTGGCGAGCATGCCCATCATCACGGCTGAGGTGTGTTGACCGCTGGCAATGATTTCGCCAAAGCGCGCGCGTTGTGCAACCTGGTTGTCGAGGTGCAGCGGGTTCTCATCAAACGTCATCCGGGCAAAGGCTGCGATCTCATCGCGTGAGTAGCGCACGGTGCGACTGAGCCGTTCGCCGACTTCAATCAACTGAGCGCTTTCAACCGCCGACATTCAGATCAGCTCCAACGTCAAGGCTGTTGCCTCACCGCCACCGATGCACAGGGCCGCCACGCCTTTTTTCAGCCCGCGTTTTTTCAGCGCGCCAAGCAGAGTCACCACAATGCGCGCTCCGCTGGCACCGATGGGGTGGCCCAACGCACAGGCACCGCCGTGGACGTTGACGATCTCGTGCGGCAATTTGAATTCGGTCATGGCGGCCAGGGTCACGGCGGCGAAGGCTTCGTTGACCTCCCAAAGGTCCACGTCTTTGGCGGTCCAGCCGGTCTTTTTCAATACTTTTTCGATGGCACCCACCGGCGCGGTGGTGAACCAATTGGGGGCCTGCGCATGCACCGCGTGGGCATGGATGCGGGCGATCGGTGTGACGCCCATTTGCCGGGCCGTGCTTTCGCGCATCAACACCAAAGCGGCTGCGCCGTCAGAAATGCTGCTGGACGTGGCGGCCGTGATGCTGCCGTCTTTTTTGAACGCTGGCCTCAGGCCGGCGATCTTGTCGAGCTTGGCTTTGAACGGCTGCTCGTCAAACTTGACCATCACGTCACCGCTTTTGCCGGCCACCTTGACGGGCGCGATTTCCCATTCGAAGCTGCCGTCTTCATTGGCACGCTTGGCGCGCTCGGTCGAGGCAATGGCAAATGCGTCCATGGCTTCGCGAGAAAACTTGTACTTGTCGACGCACTCTTCGGCGAACACGCCCATGGCTTTGCCGCTGCCGTCGGGCAATTTTTCGTAGGCGTCTTCCAGTCCGTCCATGGCCATGTGGTCGAACAGCGCCGCCTTGCCGTACTTCACGCCCTTGCGCGCAAACATCAGGTGCGGTGCGTTGGTCATGCTTTCCATGCCGCCTGCCACCATCACATCGACGCTGTCGGCCTTCAACATGTCGTGCGCAAACATCATGGCGCGCATGCCCGAGCCGCACATCTTGGACAGCGTGACCGCGCCCACCGACTGCGGCAAGCCAGCGCCCAGCGCTGCTTGACGCGCGGGCGCCTGGCCCTCACCGGCCATCAAACAGTTGCCCATCAACACTTCGCCCACGGCGTCAGCCGGAATGCCTGCGCGCTGGATTGCAGCCGCAATCGCGGTGGCACCCAACTGCACGGCGCTGATGGATGAAAAATCACCCAGCAATCCGCCGATGGGCGTGCGGGCGGCAGAAACGATAACGATGGAATCGGTCATGAAAAACCTCCTGAAAAAACGCAGATGAATGCGGCACAGACACCTCAGCCGAATGCTGCAGTTTGCCGGAAACGTTTGGCCGACTCGTAAGGAAACACGTCGTGAACATACCCGGCCTGTATGCGTTCTTTGTGACCTTGCCAAAAGCTGGCTTGCAGCAAATCGGCATGGTGTTTCATGAACACCGCCCTGACGCTGGGGTTGCCCAGCAAGAAGGGCTCGAAGGTTTCGGGGAACACATCTTTGGGCCCCACTCGATACCAAATTTCGCCTGACATTTCTTCCTCTTCGTTGCGCGGCTCTGGCACTTTGCGAAAGTTGCAGTCGGTGAGGTATTCGATTTCGTCGTAGTCGTAAAAAACCACCTTGCCGTGGCGGGTGACGCCAAAATTTTTCCACAGCATGTCGCCAGGAAAAATATTGGCGCACACCAGGTCTTTGATGGCATTGCCGTACTCCACCACCGCGTGACCCAGTTGCTCGGGCGTGGCCTCCTGCAAGTAGATGTTCAGCGGAATCATGCGCCGCTCGATATAGACATGGCGGATCACCAATTCGTCGCCTTCTTCTTCAATCAGGCTGGGGCAAAAGTGCTTCAGCTCGGCGACCAATTCCTCGTTGAAGCGAGCGCGCGGAAACGCCACGTTGCTGTACTCCAGCGTGTCGGCCATCCGGCCCACGCGGTCGTGCTGCTTGACCAGCAAATACTTGGCTTTGATGAGTTCGCGGGTGGTGTCTTTTTGCGACGGATAAAAGTCTTTGATGACTTTGAACACGTAAGGAAATGACGGCAAATCAAACACCAGCATCACCATGCCTTTGATGCCCGGCGCAATGCGGAACTGGTCACTGGAGTTGCGCAAGTGAGCCAAGAAATCGCGGTAGAAAAGGTTCTTTCCGTGCTTTTGCAAGCCCAGGCTGTTGTACAGCTCGGTGCGCGGCTTGCGCGGCAGCATGGAGCGCAAAAACTGCACATAGGCCGACGGGATTTCCATGTCCACCATGAAGTAAGCGCGGGCAAAGCTGAACAAGATCAGCAACTCGTCTTCGCCGAACAGCACGGTGTCAATGCTGAGTTGTCGGCCTTCGGTGTGCAGCACCGGCAAGGCAAACGGTGTCTCGGTGAAGCCGTTGATGATCTTGCCCACGACATAGGCACCTTTGTTTCTGAAGAACAAAGACGACAGCACCTGAAACTGGAAATTGGCGCGCATGCGGAAGTCGCCCAGCTCCCGTGAGACCGCTGCGTGCACCGCGTCGATGTCACGTTCCAGGTCTTCGAACTCACGCGTCAGGCCGAAGTCTTGCACCAGCTTCAGCCAGGTGTCGCGCATGCTGTCGCGCGTGTTGTTTTGGCCGGGATCGCTGGTTGAACTGCCCGTCGGGTAATAAGCGCGAAACGTAGGCTTCGCAGCAGGCTCGTCGTTTTCGATGTACTCGGTGCTCACCGCCGGGCGCACAAAAATGAAGGCGTTGTGAAAGTAGCTGCGGTGCAAAATTTTGGTGGTGACTGAATTGAAAAACGTCTCGGCCAGCTCGGGTTGGTGGTGGTTGGTCAACAAGCCGATGTAGTGCAGCTTGACCTGCTGCCACACATTGTTGGTGAGCTCCGCGGCTTGGTACTCGGTTTGCAAGCGCTCGGCCGCATCGTTCACCCGCAGGTCGTAGAACTCGATGCGCTCACGCTGTGCGCGTTGCTGGCCGTGCCAGTCGGCAGCTTCGAAACGGCCTTTGGCTTCGGCGCTGGTTTGACGGAACAAGCGGTAGTGCAGGTTGAAGCCGTCGAGCATGGTTTGCGCAATGTCGAAGGCGCGCAGGTCGGTGAGTTTTTGCGGAAATGTGGGCATGGCGTTTAGGTTGGGGTGGGGTTCTCGAAACGACTGTGAAGCGCGCTCAGCGCCATGCCGTAGGCCGCGCTCAGTTCGGAGTCCGCGCGCACCGTCATCTTCAAATCTTCGATCAGCCCGTTGTGCAAGCCGTAAACCCAACCGTGCACCACCACGGTTTGCGCGCGCGCCCAGGCGTCTTGCACCACCGTGGTTTCGCACACGTTAAGCGACTGTTCGAGCACGTTCAGCTCGGCCATGGCGTTCAGCCGCATCGCCTCGTTGGGCAGCGTGTCCAGAAACGCCCTGTGTTTGTTGCGCACGTCTTGCACGTGGCGCAGCCAGTTGCCCGACAGGCCCACACGCGCCTTCAGCATGGCCGCTTTGACGCCGCTGCACCCGTAGTGGCCGACCACGATGATGTGCTGCACTTTCAGCTGGTCAATTGCAAACTCGATGACGCTGAGGCAGTTCAGATCGGAGTGAACCACGACGTTGGCGACGTTGCGGTGCACGAACATTTCGCCGGGCAGCAGGCCCACAATTTCGTTGGCCGGCACGCGGCTGTCCGAGCAACCTATCCACAAATACTGCGGCGTCTGTTGCTTCATCAAGTTGGTGAAAAAGCCCGGCGTGCGCGCCTCGGTGTCGCGCGCCCACTGCCGGTTGCTTTGAAAAAGTTCGTCGAGCTCGATGGTCATGGCCGAAAGCTTAGGGGCGATGCTGTTTGCTCTACTGAAAACAGAAACCAAGTCCCGTTCGGGCTGAGGTGTCGATGTCCTTCGCTGACCATTCCCCCGTTCGCTCGGGACCGCCGGAAGAGCCACCTCAGGGCGAACGGAGCGGGACAAAAGTCGCGGAGCAAACCCATAAGACTTATCAAAGCACGTGTGTCAAAGGCGCAAGTGCCTCGGCGCTGTCTGCGCCAACGCTTCATCGCCCTGCCGGCGCCAGCACACAGCGGCCGATTCGCCCGGCGCGCTGCTGACGGCTTCGACCCACGCTTCGTTCTCATACAAAACCGCAACGTTTTCACCGGCGCCGACGGCTCTGCCCTGGGTGGCCCTCAACATCGGTTGACGCCAAGCCTCGCTGTCCAGATGAGGGCAAAAGGTGCCGGGCAACCAGCCCAAACCCGCACGCGTGCCGCCGCCGGGAACGCTGTCGGTGATGTAGTTTTCAAACCAACAATTGGCGCCGGCGCTGATGCCCGCCAGCACAGTCCCGGCTTCGTAGGCTTGGCGCAGCGCGCTGTCAAACCCAAACTCGCGCCACACGGCCAGCATGGCGGGCGTGTTGCCACCGCCCACAAAAATAATATCGGCGCCGCGAACTTCTGCGGCGTAGTCGCGCTTCATCTCGTAGGGGAAAAACGGCAAGGTGTTGGCCGCGCATCCCAGCGCGGTGAAGGCTTTCATGAACTTGAGTTGTGCCCGCTCGCTGTCGCCAGACGCCGTGCCCAAGTAGAGAACCTTGGGTTGCGGCGCACGAGCCAGCGAAAGCAGATAGCGCTCTTGCAAGCCGCCGGCGTCGTCCATCAAAAAGCCGCCGCCGCCGATCGCCAGGATGCGGCGCGGCGGGTTCGAATCAAGTTCGGCTACCGGCGTCACATCGTCTCCGCGAACAACTCCCGCCCTATCAACATGCGCCTGATTTCTGAGGTGCCCGCGCCGATTTCATACAGCTTGGCGTCGCGCCACAAGCGGCCCAGCGGGTACTCGTTGATGTAGCCGTTGCCGCCAAACACCTGGATGCCTTCGCCGGCCATCCAGGTGGCCTTTTCGGCGCACCACAATATGACCGAGGCGCAGTCTTTGCGAACTTGGCGCACGTGGTCGGTGCCCAGCATGTCGAGGTTTTTGCCCACGGTGTAGCAAAACGCGCGACCGGCCTGCAGCACGGTGTACATGTCGGCGACCTTGCCTTGAATGAGCTGGAACTCACCGATGCTTTGGCCAAATTGCTTGCGGTCGTGGATGTAGGGCACCACGTTGTCCATCACCGCTTGCATGATGCCGATGGGTCCGGCGGCGAGCACGGCGCGCTCGTAGTCCAGGCCGCTCATCAACACCTTGGCACCGCCGTTCAGCGAGCCCAGCACGTTTTCTTTGGGCACCTCGACGTTGTTGAACACCAACTCGCCGGTGTGGCTGCCGCGCATGCCCAGCTTGTTGAGTTTTTGCGCGACGCTGAAGCCGGGCATGTCTTTTTCGATCAAAAAGGCAGTCACGCCGCGCGCGCCGAGTTCGGGTTCGGTCTTGGCATAGACCACCAGGGTGTGGGCGTCGGGTCCGTTGGTGATCCACATCTTGGTGCCGTTGAGCAGGTAGACGCCACCGCGCTCTTCGGCTTTGAGCTTCATGCTGATCACGTCGGAACCTGCGCCCGGCTCACTCATGGCGAGCGCGCCCACGTGCTCGCCGGTGATGAGTTTGGGCAGGTATTTGTCGCGCTGCGCGGCGGTGCCGTTGCGTTTGATCTGGTTGACGCACAGGTTGCTGTGCGCGCCGTAGCTCAAACCCACCGACGCGCTGGCGCGGCTGATCTCTTCCATGGCAATCATGTGCGCCAGGTAGCCCATGCCCGCGCCGCCGTACTCCTCGCTCACGGTCACACCGAGCACGCCCAGGGCACCCATTTTTTCCCACAGGTCCATGGGGAATTGATCGGTGTGGTCGATGGCTTCGGCGCGCGGGGCGATCTCTGACTGAGCGAAATCGCGCACCGCGTCGCGCAGTGCGTCGACGTCATCACCGAGTTGAAAGTTCAGGCCGGGCAGGTTCATAAGGTGTCCTGGGGTGTATGAAATGAGCGAATCAAATGACCGAAGAAATTTGACTCAAGTGAAGGCACGTTTTTTTGTCGCGGGTTTGATGTCGGTGGTGGTGGGTGTCAACAGGCGCAGCGCTTGTTGTTCTTGCAAACGCACCTCGTCGAGCGTGGCGTGAAGGTCCGTCAAACGTTGCTCAAGCTCGGCGCGATGCGCACCCAGCACGGCCAGGAATTTGGTGAGTTGGGCCGCGGTGTCGCGGGGTGATTCGTACATGTCGACCAGCTCTTTCACCTCGGCCAAGGTCAGGCCGAGGCGCTTGCCGCGCAGCGTGAGTTTCAAGCGCGTGCGGTCTCGCGTGCTGTAGACGCGGTGGCGGCCGCTGCGCTGCGGCGTGAGCAAGCCGCTGTCTTCATAAAAACGAATGGCGCGGGTGGTGAGGTCGAACTCTTGCGCCAATTCGCTGATCGAAAAAGTGGGCGACGCGTGAGCGACAGCAACAGCGGGCATGGGCGTCTTACACTGGGTTGATTGACGTATACGTAAAGTGTAGCGAGCCCTTATGAACCAAGCCACAGCATCCATCAACGACCGCAGCGCCCCGCCTGCGGCCGTCACGGCCGTTGCAACCGCAAAGCCCATGAACGAGCAAGAAAAGCTGCTCGCCTACCCCTGCGGTGACAGCCTGCCCGCCATCGGCAGCACGATAGAAGTCGCCCCCGGCGTGCGCTGGTTGCGCATGCTGCTGCCGTTTGCGCTGGACCACATCAACCTGTGGTTGCTGCGCGATTACATGGACACGCCCGATGGCCGCATCGAAGGCTGGAGCGTCGTCGACTGCGGCATTGCCAACGACGCCACCCGCGCGGCCTGGGAGCAAATTTTTGCCACTGAACTGGACGGCCTGCCCGTGCTGCGCGTCATCGTCACCCACATGCACCCCGACCACATGGGGCTGTCAAATTGGCTCACGCAACGTTGGTCCACACCGACGTTCGACTGCCGGCTGTGGATCAGCGCCACCGACTACAACGTGGCCCGGTTGGCCAGCGAACTCACCGCGGGCCACGGCGGCAACGCGACAGCCGACTTCATGGCCCAGCACGGCCTGACCGATGCGGAGTCGCAGGAAAAAATCCGCGCCCGAACCAGCTACTACGCGAATCTGGTGCCCAAAGTGCCGCCGCGCTACCGGCGCCTGCTCGACGGCATGGTGCTGCACATCAACGGCCAGCCCTGGACTTGCCACGTCGGCTACGGCCATGCGCCTGAGCACATGGCGCTGCACAGTCCGTCTCAGGGCGTGGTGATCTCAGGCGACATGGTGCTGCCGCGCATTTCCACCAACATCAGCGTGATGGACCTCGAGCCCGAGTCCGATCCACTCAAGCAGTATCTCGACTCGCTGCAGCGCATGCGCGTGATCCCGGCCGACACGCTGGTGCTGCCGTCGCACGGCCGTCCGTTTCGCGGCTTGCACACCCGCATCGCTCAGCTCGAAACACACCACGCAGACCGCTTTGCCGAGGTGTTGCACGCCTGCGCGCAGGCACCGCAAAGTGCTGCCGATTTGCTGATGGTGCTGTTCAAACGCAAGCTCGACCTGCACCAGACCACCTTCGCGATGGGTGAAGCGGTGGCGCATTTGCACACGCTTTGGTACGCCGGCAAACTGGCGCGCCGGGTTGACGCGCACGGCGTGTTTCGCTTCACGCTGGCGTGAAACCGCTTCACGCTGGCGTGAAACCGCTTTATGCTGGCGTGAAACCGCGTCAGTTTCGACTGGCGAACTACTGGAACGCGACCTCCGAGAAGCTGCGCAACTTGCGACTGTGAAGCTGATCCACACCCGCCGCCCGCAGCAGCTCCACCGCGCGCATGCCGATGCGCAAATGTTGGTCGACACGCTCGCGGTAGAACGTGTTCGCCATGCCAGGTAATTTGATCTCGCCGTGCAGTGGTTTGTCACTCACGCACAGCAGCGTTCCGTAGGGCACGCGAAACCTGAATCCGTTGGCTGCAATGGTGGCGCTTTCCATGTCCAGCGCGATGGCGCGGCTCTGGCTGAAGCGGCGCTCGGGCGTGCTGATCCGGTTGTTGAAGGGCAACAGCTCCCAGTTGCGGTTGTCGGTGCTGGCCACGGTGCCGGTGCGCATGATGTGTTTGAGCTCGAACCCTTGGAGCTGGGTCACGTCGGCCACCGCAGCCTCGAGAGCCACCTGCACCTCGGCCAGCGCCGGAATGGGCACCCACAGCGGCAGGTCTTCGTCCAGCACATGGTCCTCACGGACATAGCCGTGGGCCAGCACGTAGTCACCCAGCTGTTGCGTGGTGCGCAAGCCGGCGCAGTGACCCAGCATGATCCATGCGTGTGGTCGCAGCACGGCCACGTGGTCGGTGATGGTTTTGGCATTGGCAGGGCCCACGCCGATGTTGATCATGGTGATGCCGGCGCCGTCGGCGCGCATCAAGTGGTAGGCCGGCATTTGCGGCAAGCGCGGCGGCACGACACCTGAAGAATCTTGCGTCTGTGCCGCCATTCCTGAGCGCCGCGTGACGACATTGCCGGGCTCGACAAAAGCGCTGTATTCGCCGGACTCGTCCTTCATGGCCGCGTGCCCCAAACGCACGAATTCATCGATATAGAACTGGTAGTTGGTGAACAGCACGAAGCGCTGAAAGTGCTCGGGTGCGCAGCCGGTGTAGTGACGCAGGCGGTGCAGCGAATAGTCCACCCGCGGTGCGGTAAAAAGTGACAGTGGCATGGCCGCACCTGGGGCCGCCTCATGGGTGCCGTTGGCGATGCCGTCGTCCATGGCGGCGAGGTCGGGCAGGTCGAACTGGTCGCGCATCAAGACGCGGCGCTGGGCGTCGAGCGTGCCTTCGAGGTGGTCGTTTTCGGCCAACGAAAAGTGCGCCGGTATGGGCTGAGAACTGGTGCCCACTTCGATCGTCACGCCGTGATTGCGCAGCAGCAACTTGAACTGCTGCAAGTAGTAACTGGCGAACAAGTCGGGGCGGGTGAGCGTGGTCTCGTAGGTGCCCGGCCCGGCGACAAAGCCGTAGCTCAGGCGCGAATCGGCGCGCGCGTTGGTGCTGGTGTGAATCCGCACGAAGGGGTAGCAGGCGCGCACGTGGCCCATTTCCTTGGCGATGGCTGGATCGCCAGCAACGAAGCGTTGAAGCGCACCGCGCAAATGGGCCACGCTGGAAGAGTAGATGGCCTGCACTTGTGCCAATGCAGCGTGCGCGTCGTCAAAGTGGGCGGGGGCGATGTAGTGCGGGACAGATGACATGAATTTCTTTCGGTGTTGGCTCAATTTTCGCTGCGCTTTGTGACGGTGTGCAAAACGCCGAAAGTGACACTCACAGGAGCAGGACGGGCGTCAAAAACAGCCTGAAAGCCGAATCGTCATTTTGGTGATTAAAACCATCAGAGCGGTGTAACACTGGAGTATTGGCGGTGAATTAATCCAGCGTAGTGACATTGACCAGGAGTTGCGGGATGAAAGTAGTTGTCTTGGGAAGCGGAGTGATAGGCGTGACGTCGGCCTACCAACTGGCAAAGGCGGGCCACGAGGTGACGGTGGTCGACCGCCAGCCCAGCGCCGGAATGGAAACCAGTTACGGCAATGCGGGCGAGGTATCGCCTGGTTATTCGGCTCCGTGGGCCGGACCCGGCGTGCCGTTCAAGGCCATCAAGTGGCTGCTCATGCACCACCGCCCGCTGGTCATCAGGCCGAAGCTCGACCTGAATTTGCTGCGCTGGGGCGTGGCCATGCTGCGCAATTGCACCACGGCGCGCTACGAGCTCAACAAGGGCCGCATGGTGCGGCTGGCCGAATACAGCCGCGATTGCTTGAAAGAACTGCGGGCCGAGACTGGGTTGCAATACGACCAGCGCACCCAGGGCACGCTGCAGCTGTTTCGCACGCAGGCGCAACTTGATGGCACCGCTGCCGACATCGGCATCCTGCAGCGCTACGGCGTGCGCTTCGAATTGCTTGACCGCGCAGGCTGCATTGGCTACGAGCCCGCGCTGTCCAGGGTGCAGGAAAAGTTTGTCGGGGGCTTGTTGTTGCCCGGGGATGAGACCGGTGACTGCTTCAAATTCACGCAGAACCTGGCCGCGCTGGCTGCGCAGCGAGGCGTGGTTTTTCGCCAAGGCACGACCATCCAAAAATTACTCACTGACGGCGCTTCGGGTGGCGCTTCGGGTGGTGCTGCGGGTGGTGCATCCATCACCGGCGTGCTCACCGATGCAGGCATCTTGAAGGCCGACGCGTATCTGATGGCGATGGGCAGCCATTCGCCGAAATTGCTGTCACCCATCGGCATCAACATTCCGGTGTACCCCGTCAAGGGTTACAGCATTACCGTGCCCATCACAGACGGCAGCGGTGCACCGGAATCGACCGTCATGGACGAAACCCACAAGGTGGCCGTGACGCGCCTGGGCGACCGCATCCGGGTCGGCGGCACGGCCGAATTGGCAGGCTACGACCTGCGTTTGCACGACGCACGGCGACGCACTTTGGAGCACGTGGTAACTGACCTTTTCCCCGATGGCGGTGATGTGAAGCGTGCCGAGTTCTGGTGTGGCCTGCGGCCCATGACGCCCGACGGCACACCGGTGCTCGGCGGCACGCGCTATCGCAATCTCCACCTCGCCACGGGCCACGGCACGCTGGGCTGGACGATGGCTGCGGGCACTGGCCGCGTCATGGCCGACTTGATGTCAGGCAAGGCCGCAGACATCGACATGGAAGGCTTGACGATGGCGCGCTACGGCGGCGATGCAGGGCCCAGTTTCCCGACAGGCGTTCGCGCGGGCGTTCAATCGCGCGCGTGAAGCATTGACAAGGGTTTGTCTGTGAAAGCTCAAGGACGCGGTGGCGGTGGCGGTGGCGGTGGCGGTGGCGACCCCAAAACCAAAGCAATCCGGCGTCGCAACATGTCGATTTGCGCTGCGTCGGAGTTGGCCTCTGCGCGGATAAGTTGCGCCTGTAGCCACGCCAACAGAGGTCGACTCCAGCCTTGAGCTGAAGCGGTGTCGACCGCAACGTTGAGCACGCCGGGCTCCGCACGCCCGGTTTGCAACAACACCGAGGCCGCGACCAATCGGGCCAGCGGATCGCTCATTGTTTGAAGGGCCGCCAGCGACGCGGCGTTGGGCACCTTGTCTGAAACAAACACCCGGTGTTGGTCTGGCAACAGCGCGGCATCAGCGGTCTTCAATGCACCTGCCAAGTAATCGTTATAGGCACGCTGTTGCTCTCCTGCGTCGCTGGCCAGGGGTGTGAAGCCAGCGCAGCTTTCAAATACCAAACTTGCGACTCTGGCGGCACATCGGGTCAGCTCTGCGCGGGCTAACAAGTCAGCCCGCCCCGTGCGCGCCAGCGCGGCGCGCGCCGCCGCAAACTCGATGGCCTCGATCTTTGAGTTGCCCTGCAGATACGCTTGAACCGAACGCTCCAAAGCGCCTTTCGCGCTGAGCTGCCAGTCGGGTGTGGGCGGCTGGTTGGCGCATGCGGTCAGCATGGCGGCCGCAACCAAAGCAACGCAAGTCACAAGCGGCCTCATGGCAACTTCAACTCTGTTTCGCGCTTGAAGGGCCACTTGCGGTTGATGTCGTTCACCAAGCCCTCTACTTTGCGCAAACTGGCCTCTACCTCGGTGCGTAAACTGCCCAAATCAGCGGTGGCCTCGCGCGTGTTGGTTGCTATCGCCTGAGCTTCTTGCAGCACGCCATCAACCTTCTTCAAGCTGTTGCGGGCATCACCGAGCAAGGCATTGAGCTGGATTACGGTGGCTTTGGTTTCGGTGATCACGCCGTTGCTGCCAAACACCTGCACATCGGTTTTGGCGGCCAAACCTTGGGCAGTGCCCACCAAGCCGTTGGCATTCAGCGCCAGAACATCCAAGCGTGCCAACAAAGCATTGGTACGGTCCAAGGTGGTGCTTATTTTTTGTGCTTCTTTCTCATCGCCCAAAAGGAGGCCCAAAGCGCCACGAGGGCCTTGCACTTTGTCAGTGAGCTTCTGCAAATTGGCCAAGCTCGCGCTCAGCGGCGAATCAGACGCGGTCAGTGCGGTGAGGTTTGCCATCAGGTCGCGAACGCTGGAAATGAGCTTGGGAATTTCGGCTGCTGCATCGCCCGCCAAGAGCTTTCGCACCGCGCCATCGGGCAAGGCGGGGTCGGTCAAGATGCCGCTGTAGGCGCGAATTTTGGGTGCGCCTACCAAGCCGCTTTCCATGGTGAACACACTTGACTCGCGCAGCCAATGGGCGTCTTTGTCTGGCACCTTGACGATGATGCGGGCGTTGCCTTCGGGCGAAAGCTCGATGCGGTTCACGCGTCCGATGGCAAAACCTGCAAAGGTCAAGTCCATGCCCACCACCACGCCCTCAGAGTTGTCAGCTACCAGAACCAAGTTTTGAGTCCGCTCAAACGCGCCTCGCGCGAACAGCACATAAGCCACAGCTGCGGCAAGGAGCAACACAACAAAAAGCAGCAACGCACGCGCCTTGAGGTCAAGGTAAGCGACAGGCGCAGCGCTGTCGTCAGGGGTCGGAGCAGAGTCCATCGTTTCAATAGTAGTTGCCGACCAAGGACAAAACTTCGATCAACAAGATGACTGCGAGCAGACGTGCCAGTCGGGCCAGATCGGCTGGGGTGCTTGCTCCGTGGGGAAACGAAGCTGTTTGCAAGGCGAGATACCGTTCGCGTGGCGTGGTGACCATGGGGATGACCGCCACGGCCAAGCTGAAAAACACGGTCTTCATCAAAAATATCAAGCCGATGACGGGGTTGAAAACCTGGCCGACGGCTCGGGTGAAACTGTCCAAGCCCCAAAGCGCAAAACCATAGACGGCAAGGTATGTCAGTACCATCGTCACCACGCCGCTAAGCAGCGCCAGCGTGATCACCGCGAAGGTACTGGCCAGCACGTGCGGCAAAACGATGTCGCGCGTCGGGTCGATACCACGGCTCAATGCAGATTCGAATTCTCCAGCTGCGCGCAAGGCACGAATTTCTTCCCCGGCCACTAGGGAATAGCGCACAGCAACGGCCAGCGCAGCCGACAACGGAATGAGCTCTAAGACCAAGGTGCGCACCAACACGTCGAGCGCATAGCGCGAGAGTCCGTAACTCAACGAAGTGGCCACCACGATGCGAATGATCACCAAAGCCACCAACGCCGACAACAGCGTGAAGCTGAGCAAGAGCGGTCGCGTCGCGCGGTAGATTTGCAGCGCCAACTTGCCGTGCTGCGAACGCCGGTAGGTTGAAGGCGACAGCGTCAAGACCAAAATTTGCGCGCTGAAGTGAACGATCTGCGCCCAACCGCTTGACCAGCTCAGCGCAATTGCGAACCAACGTCGAACAAGAGGTGGTGTGAGCGAATGTGAGGACACGGCGGGCAGTAAAACACTTCGGGCGGGCGGTTGGCGGTTTAGGCGGCTGACCGGATTATGCTGAGACGAACTTTCATCGATCGCATGAGCATCTATCTAATCCGCCACGGTGAAACTGAGCTCAACGTTGCACGCATCATGCAGCCTGCCGAGACGCCTTTGAGCGCGCGCGGCAAGGCTCAATCGCAGTCTTTGGCCGCGCGTATGTTTGGTTGCGGGTTGGCCGGCGTTGTAAGCAGCCATCTTCCGCGGGCGTGGCAAACAGCAAGTGAAGTGGCTTGGGCGAGCGGGCTGCAACCGCAAGCGTGCGAGTTGCTCCAAGAGCGAAATTTTGGGGAGTTGCGCGGGCTGAGCTATGACAGCCTCGGGTTCAACCCATTGTTCATGACGCAGGCACCCGCCGGGGGGGAAGCGGCGCTTCAGTTCGCGCAGCGTGTATCCGCAGCATTTCGGTTTGTTGTTGCTTTGCGAGCTTCAATGAGTGGCCCCTTGGCGGTGGTGACGCACGGTATGGTCATTCGCCAAATGCTGTTGGGCTGCGGCATCTGCGGCGATGGTTTGCAAATGCCGTCTCACTTTGGAAACACGTCGCTCAGTGAACTCGGCGCCGTCGCGCCTCATCAGCTGAAGATATTGAACTGCACCACACACTTGGCTGCCGAGAATTCAGACGATGGAAAGGGGTTGTCAGGCGGCTGATTGCTTCAGGGCTACCAGGCGTCGATGTCTGCCGTAGGCTGTGATCGGGAAGCGGCGGCAGCCGCAGACAGCGAAGCATTCGCCGTCCATTGACGGGTGTCTGCAAGCTCCATGACCGCACTAATTTGTCGCGTTGTTGCCTAGTTGATTGCAATGCCAGCAACGGAGTGTTGGTTTCACAACAGTTCATATGAGCCTGTTAAAAACTTTGTGTGCAACGCACAGCATGACGTCAAGGAGCATCGAGGCCACGCAAATCAACAAGTGCTGTAGCGGATAAAGAGGCGCTGCCGCGAATTCAACCTGAGTTACTCGAACAACTGATACTCGGGCCCGTCACGCTTGGGCAGTTCGACGACATCTTTGCCCACTTCAAGAAAGTCTGCGTCTAGCGCGCATTGGGCGCCGAAATGAGCCATTACTTGGGCTACGCGGCCGGCCAAGACAAATCCGAAGGGGTCGTGAACCACTGTCCGCGCCGACCGAAATCTGACCACCCGTGCCGATTGAATATTGACCAGGGATGGAAGGCCGCTCGGAGTGCGGCCATATGTGGATAAGTGTAGGTTGATGGCTGTTTCGTTGACCTCCTGGTTCAGTGCAAATCGCGGGGGAAGACGCGCAGGCCGTAGGCCGTAGCGGAATCCCCCGCGCGGCGATCGCTCA
>JBBRGA010000017.1:0-34663 GCA_038241115.1 Burkholderiales bacterium
CTCAACCTCAACCTCAACCAGCACTGCGTCCATGACGGTCAGGGAGCGGCAGCTCGATTTCGTCCAGCGCAACACGGCCGCAGCGCGCGCCGCCGAAGTGCAGACCGGCATTCCCGCCAGCTTCATGGTGGCGCAAGCCGCGCACGAATCGGGTTGGGGCCAACGAGACATTCGCAACGCCGACGGCAGCTCGTCGAACAATTTATTCGGCATCAAAGCCGGCGCCAACTGGACCGGTCCGGTGGCTGAGGTGATGACCACCGAGTACGTGGGCGGCAAGGCCCACAAGGTGATGGCGAAGTTCAGATCGTATGAATCGGCCGATGCATCGTTTCGCGACTACGCCCGGCTCATGAAAGAGAGTCCTCGGTATGCCGGGGTGGTCGCGGGTGTGGCGGCGGGTGTCTCGGCGGGGGTTGCGGCGGGGGTTGCAGCGGACAGGACCGCCGGTGCGGCACCCCAATCGACCGAAGGATTTCAGCTCACGGCGTACCACCCGCGCTCGGCCGCCACCAGTGAGGCGAATGCGTCCAGATTCGCGCGCGGCTTGCAGGCCGCCGGCTACGCCACCGACCCGGCCTACGCCGACAAGCTCAGCCGCGTCATCAACACCACCCTGCGCTTACAGCGCGTGGTGACTTGAACCTGATTGTTCAGAACTTGAAAGGCCACTGATGCCCACCCTTATCAACATTGGGGCGCGTGCGATGTTTGCCAACCAGGCAGCCTTGCAGGTCATTGGCAACAACATTGCCAACGTCAACACCGTGGGCTATTCGCGCCAGCAAGTCGAGGTGGCTGCAGCGACCGCGCAGTTCACCGGCGCGGGCTATTTCGGCAAGGGCGTGGACGTGAAAACAGTCAGCCGCGCACACGACGAATTCTTGAGCCGCGAGGTCTCGGTGTCGCGTGCGCAAAACACCGCAGACCTGTCGCGCTTGAGCCAACTGCAGCAATTGGAAAAAGTGTTTCCGCTGGGCGAGACGGGCTTGGGCCACGCCGTCAATCAATTCATCAGCGGCTTTGTCGATGTGGCCAATCAGCCCCAAGACTCGGCGGCGCGCCAAGTGGTGTTGTCGCGCGCAGAAGAAATGTCGGTGCGCTTTCGCAGCGCCGGTGAGCAGATCAACACCTTGCAAGATGGTGTGACGGTGGATTTGAAGACGTCTATCGGCAAGATCAACGACCTGGCGCAACGCTTTGCCGGACTGAATGCGCAGATCACCGGCTCGAAAAGCGCCGGTCACGTGCCCAACGATCTGATGGACCAGCGTGACCAGTTGCTGCGCGAGTTGAACGACCAGGTGCAAGTCACCTCCATCACAGCCGACGACGGTTCGCTGAGCCTGTTTGTGGGCGGCGGCCAGAACCTGGTGTTGGGTGCAACCTCACAAGCTTTCACCACCGTAGCCGACGAGTACGACGTGCACAAATTGCATGTCGCCCTCAGCGAAGGCAGCACCAAGCGCATTCTTCCCGATGCTCAAATGACCGGCGGTGCCATCGGCGGACTGCTGCGTTTTCAGTCGGAAGATTTGGTGGCGGCGCGCAACTTTTTGGGGCAGGTGGCATCGGCGGTGAGCGGTGCTGTGAACCAGCAACAAGCCTTGGGCTTGAATTTGCAGGTTCCCGGTCAAGCGGGCGGACCGATTTTTTCTGTGGGCGCACCAGAAGTCTTGCCGTCCTCTCGCAACTCGGGCGCCGGTGTGTCGACGGTGAGCTTGCAAATTCTGGACGCCTCTCAGCTGCAGGCCAGTGACTACGATTTGCGTGCCTTGCCGGGTGGTGCAGCAGGCGAGTACCTGCTCACCCGCATGAGTGACGGGCTGAAGCGTGAGGTGAAGTCGGGCTACCAGATCGACGGTTTTCAGCTCAACGTGGCAGCACCCCTTCCGGCGTCTGGCGACACGTTTTTGCTGCGCCCAGTGGGCGGTGCATCGGCCACCATCAAGCGTGTGCTCGACGACCCCCGTGGCATTGCCGCCGCGGCGCAGTTCACTGGTTTGGCCTCTGCCAGCAATTCGGGAACGGCGCGGGTGACGGACGTTCGTGCTGTCAATCCGGCGGCCGATCGCACTCTGTCAGCCAGCATCAAATTCACGTCCACCACCGGCGCCTACGACTGGGAATTGCGCAACGCCAGCAACGTCTTGACGTCCAGCGGTTCGGGCACTTTGGTGGCAGGTCAACCTATCGCGCTGAACGGTTGGAAGATGCAGGTCAGCGGTTCGCCGCAGGTCGGCGACACGCTGAAAGTGACGCCCACCGCCTTTCCCGCCGGAAATAACGGAAATGCCACCGCGCTGACGGGTCTTCGAGATCTGGACATGGTGGGCCGCCGAAGTCCAGACGTCATCAACCTGGCCAGTTTGCCCACAGGCTTGGCCTCCATCGGCACCGGCGACACCTTCACCGATGCTTACTCCAACGCCCTGGCCGACATCGGGGTGCGCGTGCAAACGCAGCGCACCGCAGCATCGATTTCAAGCAGCGTGCTGGCCGACTCTGAAAGCGCCCGTTCGTCGCAAGCAGGCGTCAATCTGGACGAAGAGGCGGCCCGGCTTATTCAATACCAACAGGCCTATCAGGCCTGCGCCAAGATCATTCAGGTGGCGCAGAGCACCTTCGAGACACTGCTGCAAATTGCGCGCTGAGTCTTGACGCGCACCGCTTTCATTCCACGTTTCAGCCCATGTTTCACCCGAGGCCTTGACCATGCGAATTAGCACCGCCAATGCGTACACCGCATCGATAGACAACTTGTTGCAGCGTCAGCGCGACATGTCGGATTCGCAGGTTCAACTCACCAGCGGCAAGCGCCTGTCGCGGGCCAGCGACGACCCGGCCGCCGCCGCCCGTGCCGAACGCGCGTTGGCCAGTGCCACCCGCGTCGAGGCCAGCCAGCGTGGTGTGCAAGCCAGCGAAGTTCTCATGATCCAGTCTGAAGGCGCGCTGGCTGACGCGGGCGATTTGTTGCAGCGCGCGCGCGAATTGATGGTCGCGGCTGGCAACGCGACATACAGCGACAAAGAGCGCCTCATCACTTCCAACGAGCTGCGTTCGGTGCGCGAGCAATTGTTGGTGGTGGCCAACCGAACCGATGGTGGTCGTGGCTATCTGTTCGGCGGTCAGGGCTCCAGCACACCGCCTTTTGTCGACACGCCCAGCGGCGTGCAGTTTCGCGGCACCGCAGGGCAAGCGGTCGCTGCCGACGGCGAGCGCTTGCCGCTGACCCTGGACGGGCAGGACATCTGGATGCAAACCCGCACCGGCAACGGCGTGTTCGAAACGCGCGCCAACGTGAGCGCTGGTGCGGCCTGGATCGACAGCGGCGGCGTCACCAATCCGTCGCTGGTGACGGGTTCAACCTACACCATCAACTTTTCGGGCGCGCCCGGAGCGCTCACCTATTCCATTTTGAAAGACGGCCTTGCCACGGCACAAACCAATGTGGCGTTCGCGCCCTCGAACGGTGGCGTGTCCATAGATATTGACGGCGTGGCCGCCAATATCAAAGGCGCACCTTTGGCCGGTGATCAATTCCAGTTCGTTCCGTCCACGCCGAGCATGTCCGTTTTCGATGCGCTCGACAAAGCCGTGGCCGACCTGGCTTTGCCCAGTCTGACGGCTTCCAATCGCGCGCAATTGAACGGCAACAGCCTGACCCACATCGACGCCGCTTTATCGCGCTTGACCGTTTCACGGGCTGAGGTGGGAAACACCTTGAATCAAATTGAAAGCACCGGCTCGCGCTTGGCCTCGCAAAAACTGCAAGCCGTCAGCGAGCGTTCCAACGCGGAGGACTTGGACATGGTCGAGGCCATCTCGAAGTTCCAAAACAAGCAAAGCGGCTACGATGCGGCGCTGAAGTCTTACGCCATGGTTCAGAAGCTTTCGCTTTTCAATTACGTCAACGCGTGATTCACGACACAGCCCCCCAAGACTGCCCCCATGAACGCTTCTGCCCTTGCTTCCACATACGGTTCGCTCAACAGCGATCCCATCATCTTGGGCCAAGTGGCTTTGTGCTACTCGCCGTTCATCGACCGTCATCGCGCCGTCACCGCCACCCGCTTGACGGTGTTTCCGCTGCACCCCGAAATCAGGCTCGACGCCTCGCAGTTGCTGCACGCCATTGGCACGGTGTGGCCGTCGGACGGCGGCAAGGTGTCGCTCAACATTGCCAGCGAAAGTTTGCTGCAGAATCTTCTGCAGGCGGGGCCCAGCGCCAACCTGATGGTCGAAGTGCCGGCCTTCATGGCATGCGACCCTGTCAACACCGCCGCGCTGATTGCTTTGCACGCTCGGGGCAATGTGTTGTTGCTCAAAGGCGTGCCACTTGGCAAGCTGCCGCGCGAAGTGTTGCCATGCTTCAAGTACGCCATCATTGAACTCAGCGACGACCGGCGTGCAAACCAGACCGCCGCTCAGCGAGCCGCCGTCGAGGCCAGCGTGGAGCGCAGCATTCCACATGTGCAAAGCGGCATCACCAACATGGCCGAACTGGACGCCTGCTTCGAGCGCGGCGCCACGGCCGTCTTGGGTTGGCCCATTGATGAATCTGTGTCAGACCCGACATCGGCCGTCGCAAGAGCCGCCAAAAAAGCGGGCGAAACAGACATCCAGGTGATCGTTGAACTGATCCACCGCGTTGACAAGGGCGACTCTTACGAGCGCATGGAGCAAACCCTCAAGCGCGACCCCACGCTGGCGTTCAAGCTCATGCGCTACATCAACTCACCGGCCTTTGGCTTGTCGGTCGAGATCAGCTCGTTCCGTCACGCCATCATGCTGCTCGGTCACCAGCGGCTAAAGCGCTGGTTGGCGCTTTTGTTGGCCAACGCCAGCAAAGACCAAAACCTCAAGCCGGTGATGTTCGCGGCGGTGCGCCGAGGCTTGTTCATGGAAGAGCTGGTGCGGAGCAGCAGCGACGAAGAAATGCGCAACGAGATGTTCATTTGCGGCGTTTTTTCATTGCTCGACCGGATGTTTCATCAGCCATTTTCGGTACTGCTCAACACCATTCCGGTGCCTGATGCTGTGCGCCAGGCTTTGATCGATAGCGCCGGCCCATACCAGCCCTATCTGGAGCTGGTGCGTGCCGTGGAATCGGAGTCGTTGTATGACTTTCGCAGCGCCGCAGACAACCTGATGCTCAGCGTGGCCGAGATCAATCGCGCACAACTGCGCGCGCTCAATGTGGCAGCGCAACTTGACTGACACACAGGGTGCAGTTCACGGCAAGCGCATCGACGAAGCCCTGAATCTGCACTGGGAGTCGGCGTTTCCCTGTTTCTTGCAAGACGTTGATTTCAAGCTGATCGACTTCAACGACGCCTACCTCGGTTTCACCGGTTACCGCGCAGACCAGTTGCTGGGTCGTGACCCGCTCTTCATGTTCCCCGAAGTCGACCGTGCGCTTCACACGGTGTGGCGGCGGCAGTGGCTGGAGCGTGTGCAGCGCCGCATGCCTGCTCTCTTGACTGAGCACCGCTTGGTGGACGCCCAGGGCTGCGAGCGCTGGTACCGGGCCTCCATGCAGGTGCTGACAGACCCTCACGCAGGCACGGCTTACCTCGGCGTGCTGCAAGACAGCACCGCTGAGCACGTGGCCCGAGAACGCGCCGATCGCTCGGCCCTGGAGCTTGACGACTGGTTCGGACTGAGCCCGGTGGGCATGGTGCTGTTTGACCAAAGTGGCTTGTTGGTACGCACCAATCCGGCCTTTGAGGCCCTGGTGGGCAGCGCGCCCGCGCTGATGTCGCAGGCCCCTGGTGCACTGCAGGAATTGTTGGCGTGGACACCGGTGGCTGCCGGCTCGGGTGTGGATCAGGTTTCAGGCGCCCCCTCAGCGCGCCTGCAAGTCGGTGGCAAGCCGGTGGTGACACGCGGCTGGTTGCCCAATCCACTGGGCGGTCAACGGCGCTTGCAAGCCAGCGTGCGCTGCTACCTGACTGCGCTGGGTCAGCGCCGTTACATGGGGGTGGTGGAAGACCGCAGCATGGAAGAAGAGCGCGATTTGGCGCAGGTGCAAATTGGCGCCCTGATGCAAACCGCTGGTGTTGGCTTGGCCACCTTTGCCGAAACTCCGGGTTGGGTGCGCCAACGAAGCTCGGGCATTGCCAGCGGCGACGTGACGGCGTTGGCCTCGCAAGCCGCAGCGCCTGTGGCCGGCAGGAAGCCGCAGAACAGCGCCGCTTTGCAATCCATCAGCCGCGACATGGTGCTGCCGTCTTCATTGGCCGAATACGAGCGCCTGCAAAACGCGCTGCGCACCGACACCGGCGCCGAAGTGCGCTACGCCATCAGCCACCCGGAGCTGGGTGAGCGCTGGCTGCTCACCCGGGTCGAACCGGCGCGCTTGGCGTCCGGCAAGCGCACCACGTCGGTGGTCACGCTCGACATCACCGAGCAGCAACTGGCGCAGCGTCGCAGCGAACAACTGTTGTTCGAGATGAGCACCATTTTGGAGAGCGGCACTGCCGGTATTGCCTACCTGCGCGGCGACGTGCTGGTGCGGTGCAACCGGCGCTTTCAGGCGATGTTGGGAATGCGCCGCAGGGTGCCCGCCGGGAGCAGTTTGGAGGCGTTGTTTGGGCATGACGCCAAGGCGCAGAGCGTGGCGGCTGCCACCGTGCAGGCCTTGGCTGAAGGCACGGTGTTTGAGACCGAGCTGGAAGTGCCGTCGTCCAGAAATACGTTCAAAAACTCGGCTGAAAATGAGTCGCAAAGCGCGTCCAGTGCACCGGGGCGTGGCTCGCGCTGGTATGCGCTGTCGGTGCGGCGCACGGGCCTGCGGTCAGAGAAAATTGAAGCCATCGCGGTGCTGTCTGACGTGACCCGGCTTAAAACCCAGCAAATGGAGCTGGAAATCCTGGCGCGTGACCGGGAGCTGATGTTCAGCCTGTCGGGCGTGGGAATTGCGTTTTTGCGCGACGGCCGAATCCAGCGCGCCAACGACGCATTTGCTTTGCTGTCAGGCCACAGCGCAGCAGATTTGGCAGGCTTGCCCACCGACGCGGTCTTTTCCAGCAAGTCCGAGTTCGAGCGCTCCAACAGCGTGGTGGAAACCAGTTTGCGGGAAGCCGGGCGTTGGGTGGGTGAGCGTCAATTGCGCCGTGCCGATGGCCGCTTGTTGTGGGTTCAGGTGAGCAAACGTCTGGTGCATCAAGGCGACTTGTCGGGCGGCATCATCGCCTCGTATGTGAACGTCGACGACAGGCACCGTGCCGCGCAGGCGGTGGCGCTGCAGGCCGAGCGCACGCGGGCCATTCTGGATTCTGTTCTGGTCGGCATCGTCACCGTCGGGCCACACGGCATCGAGTGGATGAACAGCTCGGCGCGGCGCATGTTTGGCGGCGAGTTGGCTGACTTCCTGAACCTGCCGATCAGTACCGTCGCCACGCCCGAGGCTGAGCATCCGTTTCGGCAAACGCAGTACATCGACGAATTGACGCAGGGCCGTGCCGAGACGTTCGAGTGCCGCGTTAAAGCGCGCGATGGCCGCGAGTTTTGGGTGGTCGGCAATGCGGTGGCCACCGGCTACGGTGCGATGGGCCGACAGCTCACCTATGCGCTGCTCGACATCGAACGCCGGCGCAGCGCCGAAGCGCGCATTGCCGAGGCGCAGGCCTCGTTGCAACGCATCATCGAAGCCGCGCCGATGGCCATCACCCTGCGCGATGCGCGCAGCTTGCGCATCGTGCAAGCCAACGCGGTGGCGGCTGGCATCGCGGGCCTGAGCATCGCCTCCATGATCGGGCGCAGCCCTGAAGAGTTGTTCAAACCCGAAGTTGCTGCGCAGCGTCGCGCCGACATGCAGGCCGCTTTGGCCTCTGCGGAGGTGACCAAACGCGAATACCGCGCCGAGTCCAACGGCGAGACTCGCGTGTGGGACGCGCGCTACCTGTCGCTGTCTGCGCCCGGTGAAGCGCCGGACACCTTGCTGCTGGTGGCCACCGACGTGACTGAGCAACGTGTTGCTCAAGACGCCAAGTTCGACGCTGCCATTGCGCAGCGCGACATGCTGGTCAAGGAAGTGCATCACCGCATCAAAAACAACCTGCAAGGTGTCGCCGGCTTGCTGCAACAAATTGGTGTGCGCCGCCCCGAGGTGGCGGGTTTGATGTCGGAGGTGGTTGGTCAGGTGCAGGCCATCGCGCAGGTTTACGGACTGCAAGTCGGTATCACCGGGCCGCTGCGGGCCGTCAGCGTGGTCGAGGCGATTGCAGGCTCGGTGCAGCGTACTTTTGGGCGCGACATTGCCTTCCAGGTGCGAGGCGAGCAGTCCGACGGGACTGACGAGTCCATGCTTTGGGTTTTTCCCGAAGCCGAATCCATTCCCATCGCGCTGACGCTGAACGAACTGCTGACCAACGCCGTGAAGCACTGCACCGGCGCTGTCGTCGGTGATGCCGTCGATGCAGGTGACGCCCGCGCTGCCGCCGATTCGGATGCCGGCGTCGTCACGTGCACCCTGATTTGCGGCGATGCGGGCTTGCGCGTGATCATCGCCAACCCCGGCTTGTTGCCCGAAGGCTTCAATCTGGCGCGCTTTCCGGGTGGCGTCTCGGGGCTGGGTTTGGTGCGCGCGTTGCTGCCCAGGCGCAGCGCCACCTTGACCCTGCAGCAAGACGGTCGTCGGGTGATCGCCACAGTCACCTTGGCCCCGCCAGGTGTCCTGAAAGTATTGCGCGCCTGAACTTCTGTCGGAACCTTTGCTGACGGCCTTTGCATCAGCGGCCCACAATCAGGCGTAATGTCAAGATCCTCGAACAGGTTGCAACGTGCCCACATCTTCACCGCATAAAGGAAAAATATTGGTCGTCGATGACGACCGCCTCGTGTTGGCCACGCTGGCGCACGGTCTGTCTCAAGAGGGCTTTGAGGTGATCGATGCCGACAACGGCGACGACGCCATCTTGCTGGCCCGCGAACACAAGCCCGACCTCGCCTTGCTGGACATTCGCATGGAAGGCAAAAGCGGTTTTGATGTGGCCGCCTACCTGCGCGATGTGTGCCACATGCCGTTCATGTTTTTGTCGGCCTTCACCGACGACGACACGGTGCGCCAGGTCAAGGCCTTGGGCGCGGTGGCCTACTTGGTCAAGCCGCTGGACATTCGTCAAATCGTGCCGGCAGTGGAGTCGGCCTTCGCCAACTTGCGTGCCGCTCGCGTGCAGGGCAACCCGAGCACGGTCACAGCCGAGCCGGCGGTCCAGAGCGCCTCCGTGCAAAAAAGATCGGCCCCGGCCGAGGACGACGTGCTGGAGCAAGTGGTGGCGCTGGCCGCGGGAGTGCTCATGCACCGCTACTCGCTGACCCGCGGTGCCGCGCTGCAACGCCTCAAGCGCGTGGCCATCGGCGAAGGCACGTCTTTGGTCGAGCAAGCCGAACGCTTGGTCGCGGCGGTGGAACTGCTGGCCAAGACCGGGGCCGATTGAGCTGCTTGCGGCTTGCTGAGCTACGGCTTGCGGCTTACTGAATTACGGCCTGAGACCCGGTAAATTCACCGCGCCTTGTGGCGTCAGCCGATGTCGGCGCAGTGCACCTCGAACTGGCCGGTCTTCCTGTCTTCAAAGAAGCGCTGCAGCGTGACCTTCACGGTTTTAAAGGCAAGGTCATCCCAAGGAATGTCGGCCTCGGAAAAAAGCTGCGCCTCAATGGTCTCGGGGCCGGGCGCGAAATGGGTGTTCAGCAAACGTGCCCGGTAAAACAAGTGCACCTGGCCGACACGCACGACGTTGATCACGGTGTACAGGCCCTGCATTTCCACGCTGGCACCGGCTTCTTCGATCGTTTCGCGCAAAGCGCCTTCGGCCGCGGTTTCGTTCAGTTCCATGAAGCCCGCCGGCAGCGTCCAGTAGCCGTAGCGGGGCTCGATGTTGCGGCGACACAGCAACACTTGATCGCCCCACACCGGCAACGTGCCCACCACGTTCAGCGGATTCTCGTAGTGAACGTTGCCGCAGGCCGTGCAAACCGCGCGCTCGCGGTTGTCGTCCACCGGGACCACGTAGTTGACAGGAGCTCCGCAGAGCTTGCAATGCTTGAAACCGCGCGCTTGAAACATGGGTTTGAGTGTAGTTGCCACAACGCATTTGCAGGCCGCGTTGACATCATCTGAAGTGCCCCGTTTGGTCGACTTTTGTAAATTGCTGCGTGGCATCATCGATCACACCTACACACCGCTTCGGAGCCTTTTCATGTCTTACGTCATCACCGCGCCAGACATCGTCACCGTGCCCGTGAAAGGTGCCGGCGCCGGCGATGTGTTCCCGGTGCGACGTATTTACTGTGTCGGCCGCAACTATGTCGACCATGCCATCGAGATGGGCCACTCGGGCCGCGAAGCACCGTTCTTTTTCTTGAAACCGGCCGACTCGATCTTGGCAGTGGCTGAAGGCACTGTCGGCCGCATGCACTACCCCGGTCTGACTGCCAACTTGCACCATGAATTGGAACTGGTGGTGGCCATCGGCAAAGGCGGTCGCAACATCAGCGCCGCAGACGCCATGCAGCATGTCTACGGCTACGCCGTCGGCCTGGACATGACCCGGCGCGACCTGCAAAACGATGCCAAAAAACAAGGTCGCCCCTGGTGCACCGGCAAAGGATTTGAAGAGTCGGCTCCCATCGGTCCGATCGTGCCGGCGGCCTTGTGCGCGCTGAATGCCGACACGCCCATCGCGCTCACTGTGAACGGCACAGCGCGTCAAGCCAGCGTCTTGGGTAAATTAATCTGGAGCGTGCCCGAAATCATCGAGCACTTGTCTGTCGCCTGGGATCTGGCGCCCGGCGATTTGATCTATACCGGAACGCCCGAGGGCGTGGCCGCGGTCGTGGTGGGCGATGTGATGCGCGCCAGTTTGGGTGCGGCGGGCAACGTGACCACTTTGGCGGTGGAACTGGTCGCGCGTTGAACGAATGGCTGCGGCCTGACTGGCCAAATTTGGGTTCGCCCGGCTGCGCCGGAGCCGGCGCGCTGATGACCACGCGTAACGGCGGCGTGAGTGCAGCGCCGTTCGACAGCATGAACATTCGCCACAACCTGGGTGACGATGCGCAGGCGGTGCAACGCAACCTGGCGATCCTTCAAAGCTTTGTTCCCGCCGTGCCCATCTTCTTGGACCAAGTTCACGGCACGCGGGTGGTGCGCTTGACGCTGGCTGACTTGCAAGCCGACTCCATTCCGCATCAAGCCGATGCGTGCGTCACCACCGAACGCGCAATCGCGTGCACCGCCCAAGTGGCCGACTGCCTGCCCTTGCTGTTTGCCGCACCTGGCGGCGTGGCGGCTGCGCACGCCGGTTGGCGGGGTCTGGCCAGGGGCGTGATTGAAGCCACGCTGGCGGCGCTGTGCGACGCGGTGCAATGTCGGCCGCAGCAGGTCCGGGTCTGGTTGGGGGCTTGCATCGGGCCCGCGCAATTCGAAGTGGGCGCCGATGTGTTGGCCGCCTTTGGCGTGTCGTCAGACGTGGCGGACACCACAGAATCTCATAAGGCAGGTTTTGTTGCCCGGGGCATGCAGCATCACGGCAAATGGTGGGGCAACTTGCCGCAACTCGCGCGTGAGCGATTGCAAGCCGCTGGCGTTCAACACATCAGCGGCGGCGCATGGTGCACCGCCAGCGACGCGTCAAGATTCTTTTCGTACCGGCGCGACGGCGTCACCGGACGCATGGTCGCCGTGGTTTGGCGGACTGACTGAGACAGTTTCGACCGCGGTTTGTGAGGCTGCCGACAGGACGGTTTGCGGTGCGGCTTCTGAAGCCGCTTCTGCCGCCCGCCGCGCTCGCTTGCGGCCCGGCGTGCCGAAGATGTAAAGCACGATGCCCAGTGGCAGCAAGCCGTAAAGCACAAACGTCACCAGCGCTCCCAGCACCGTGCCGTTGGCGGCGGTGGCCTCGGCCACCGACATCATCAGCACCACATAGATCCAGGCGATTGCGATCAGGTACATCGTGGCCCTGCTGCCGCGAAGCGGCGTTGGTTGGGGAATTTGCGGAGTGAGGGCTGGCAGGCGCATCGAATTGAAGTCAATGCCCGGTAAGCTCAAAAGCTTAACCTGCGTTAGCGCCTGCGTTTGCGTCAGTGGCACTTTGATCGAACCAAGGAAACCTGTGAAGAACAAGTCTTTTCCGTCGAGAGTCGGCAACGCGGACCAAAAACCGACCACCAGCGCCAGCTCCGGCTCCAACTCTAGAGCAACCTCAAGAGCCACCTCCAGCGCGTCTGCCCACACCCCCATGCCACTCACGAACTTCGTCGAAGATTCGCTGCAGACCTTGGCATCCGGCGCAGGCGAGTTGGTCAAGACGCTCAGCAGCGTCAGCCTGGCGCCGGACGTGTTGATGAAACTGCAAAGCGACTACGTGGCGCAAGCCACTGCGCTTTGGAATCAGAGCCTGCAAACAGGCGGGGCGGCGGCACCTATTTCTGACCGCCGATTTGCCGCGCCTGAGTGGTCTACCAACCCGGTTGCCGCGTTCACGGCGCAAATGTATTTGCTGAATTCGCAAACGCTGACGCACATGGCGGAACAGCTTCAAGCCGACGAAAAAACCCGTCAGCGCATTCAATTCGCGGTGCAGCAATGGGTGGCCATGGCCTCGCCCAGCAACTGCCTGGCGCTGAACCCGGAAGCCATCGCCAAAGCTGTCGAAACCCAGGGCGTGAGCTTGAGCCAAGGCTTGCAGCACTTGTTGAATGACACGCAGCAAGGCCACATTTCACAAACCGATGAGAGCCAGTTCGAAGTGGGCCGCAACGTGGCCACCACCGAGGGCAGCATCGTCTTCGAGAACGCCTTGTTCCAGCTGATTGAGTACAAGCCGCTGAGCGCCAAAGTTTTTGAGCGGCCCATGCTTTTTATCCCGCCGTGCATCAACAAGTTCTACATCCTGGACCTGCAACCCGAGAATTCCTTGATTCGCTACACGGTGGCGCAAGGCCACCGCACTTTTGTGCTGAGCTGGCGCAATGCGGACGAAAGCGTGGCGCAGTGCACTTGGGACGACTACATCCAGGACGCTGCCATCAAGGCCATCAGCGTGGTGCAGGACATCACCGGTGCCAAGACCATGAACACCTTGGGCTTCTGCGTGGGCGGCACGATTTTGAGCACCGCCTTGGCCGTGCTGGCGGCGCGCGGCGAACACCCGGCGGCCAGCATCACGCTGCTCACCACATTGCTTGATTTCTCGAACACCGGCGTGCTCGATTTGTTCATCGACGAAGCCATGGTCAAGCAGCGCGAAGACGCGCTGGGACCGCAAAGCCCGAACGGCGGCAATCTGCTCAAAGGCCAGGAGCTGGCCACGACCTTCAGCTTTTTGCGCCCCAATGATTTGGTGTGGAACTACGTGGTCGGCAACTACTTGAAAGGCGAAACCCCGCCTGCGTTTGACCTGCTCTACTGGAACAGCGACGGCACCAATTTGCCCGGCCCGATGTACTGCTGGTACCTGCGCAATACCTATCTGGAAAACAAGCTCATGGAGCCTGGCAAGACCGTGGTGTGCGGTGAAAAAGTAGACCTCGGTGCCATCGCCGCGCCAAGCTACATCTACGCAAGCCGTGAAGACCACATCGTGCCCTGGGAAGGGGCCTACAGCAACGTCGGTTTGCTGAAGGGCAAGAGGCGGTTTGTGCTGGGCGCGTCGGGTCACATTGCTGGCGTCATCAACCCGCCGGCCAAGAAAAAACGCAGCCACTGGACTGGCCCCGCCGCGCTGCCCGCAAGCTCCGCGGACTGGTTCAGCAAAGCCACTGAGCACCCAGGCAGTTGGTGGACAGATTGGTCAGCGTGGCTGGCCGGTCACGCGGGCCAACAAATCACCGCACCCAAAGCGCCGGGTAACAAAATCTACAAGGTAATCGAGGCGGCGCCAGGGCGGTATGTGAAAGCGAAAGCCGTTTAGCGCCAGTGCCACACAAACCGAAGAACCGCACCAAAGAACCGCACCAAAGAGCTGCGCAGCGAAAACACATACCAACCCTGTTCGGGCTGAGGCGTCGCAGTCCCAAAGAACACCACCTCACAACAAACCAGGAACTCCGTCATGACCTCTAAAACCGACATCGTCATCGTTGCAGCCACCCGCACCGCCGTAGGAAAATTTGGTGGCTCACTGGCCAAAGTGCCCGCCACCGAACTGGGTGCGGCGGTGATTCAAGAACTGCTCAAGCGCGCCAAACTCAGCGGCGACCAAATCGGCGAAGTCATCATGGGACAGGTGCTCACCGCGGGCGTCGGCCAAAACCCGGCGCGCCAGGCTGTGATCAAAAGTGGCCTGCCGAATTCGGTGCCCGCGATGACCATCAACGTAGTCTGCGGCTCGGGCCTGAAGGCGGTGATGTTGGGGGCGCAGGCCATCCGCGACGGCGACTCAGAAATCGTCATTGCCGGTGGCCAGGAAAGCATGAGCCTGGCACCGCATGTGCTGCCCAACTCGCGCGACGGCATGCGCATGGGCGACTGGAAGCTGGTTGATTCGATGATCGTGGACGGCCTGTGGGACGTCTACAACCAGTACCACATGGGCGTGACCGCCGAAAACGTGGCCAAGAAGTTTGCTGTGGGCCGCGAAGCTCAAGACGCTCTCGCCTTGGGCAGCCAGCAAAAGGCGGCTGCCGCTCAAGATGCCGGCAAGTTCAAAGACGAAATCGTCCCCTTCAGCATCGCTCAGAAGAAAGGCGACCCAATTGTTTTTGCGGCCGATGAATTCATCAACCGCAAGAGCAACGCCGACGTGTTGGCGGGCTTGCGCCCTGCCTTCGACAAGGCCGGCAGCGTCACCGCCGGCAACGCATCGGGTTTGAACGACGGCGCCGCAGGTGTCGTGCTCATGACGGCGCAACGCGCCGAACAACTCGGCCTGCCGGTGCTGGGCCGGATTGCCAGCTACGCCACCAGCGGCCTCGATCCCGCCACGATGGGCATGGGGCCCGTCAACGCTTCACGCAAGGCGCTGGAGCGCGCAGGCTGGAAGCCCGGCGACCTGGACCTCCTGGAAATCAACGAGGCCTTTGCGGCCCAAGCTTGCGCAGTCAACACCGAGATGGGCTGGGACACCAGCAAAGTGAATGTGAACGGCGGCGCTATCGCCATCGGTCACCCCATTGGCGCGTCGGGCTGCCGAATTCTGGTGACCCTGCTGCACGAGATGCAGCGCCGCGACGCGCAGAAGGGCATTGCTTCGCTTTGCATTGGCGGCGGCATGGGTGTGGCGTTGACGGTGGAGCGCTAAGGCACAAGGCAGCCTTGCCCTGCCAAACACGCCGGGCTGTTGCGACGGCTACCATCTGTCGGTATGTTGTATGAGCAGGCGTTGTCCATGATGCAAAAGCCAAAACAGACCCTCCAGTGGTCTGTTTTTTTCGTCTTGATTTTTCTTTCACTGGCTGTGTTTTCAGCGACCGATGGCGCTCCAAAAAGCGCGCCCGCGGCCTCAGAAGCGACGCCTGCCGATGGCGCAGTGGCTCCGCTAAAACCTGCGGCTGAAGTCAAGGGCGACTTGGCCGGCCAGTCCGCGACGGGTCCCGGTCAGCGCATCTACGAGCGCGCTCGCCCACGTCTGCTGCAAGTGCGCACGCTGCTGAAAACACAGGACAGTCAATCGTCGGTGGGCTCAGGCTTTTTGGTAGACGAGGAGGGCCACATCGTCACCAACTACCACGTCATCAGTCAATTTGCGCAACAACCGGGCCGCAACCGTTTGGTTTACGTGACGGTGGACGGCCAGCAAGGCGCGCTGCAATTGTTGGCCTTCGACGTCGTCCATGACCTCGCGCTGCTGAGGCCAGTCGATGCCAAACCGCTGGCGGGTCGCGGTGCCATTGCGCTGCGCCCAGCTGACGAGCCGCTGTCGCGCGGTGCCCGCATTTATTCCCTGGGCAACCCGCTGGATGTCGGCTTCGCGGTGGCCGAAGGCAGCTACAACGGGCCGGTCGAGCGCAGCTTTTTAGACACGCTGTTTTTCGGTGGCTCGCTCAGCGCAGGCATGAGCGGTGGACCGGCGCTGGACGATGAGGGCCGCTTGATCGGCGTCAACGTGGCGGCGCGGCGCGACGGCGAACAGGTGAGTTTTTTGGTGCCCACCGCACCGCTGCGTGCCCTGCTGGAACGTGGGCGTGTGGCCAAGCCCATCACGGCGCCGGCGTGGGCAGAAATCACCCGCCAACTGATGGGCCATCAGGCCGATCTGACCGCGCGTTTTGTGAAGTTGCCGTGGCGCGCAGCTGGCCATCCGCGCTACAACATTCCGGTGCCGCAAGAGCAATTCATGCGCTGCTGGGGTCGCGGTTCGCCGCAAAACTCGCGCGGCCTGCAGTTCGAGCGCTCCGATTGCGAAATGGACAGCCGGATTTTTGTCAGCGGTGCGCTGCTCACCGGCTTCATCACCGTGCGCCACGAGGCTTATGACGGCAGCAAGCTGGGCACGCTGCGTTTCACCGAGCGCTACAGCAGCAGCTTCAACAATGAATTCATCGGTCGCGACGACCGCCTTCGAACCGCGCCGCGCTGCATCGAACAGCAAATAGGCGGCACCGGCTTGCCGTTGAAAGCGGTGGTTTGCCTGCGCGCGTACAAGCGCCTGGAGGGCCTGCATGACCTCAGTGTTTTGGTGGCCACGCTGGACGGCAAGCAAGTCGGCGCGCAGGGCCGCCTGGACGCCTACGGCATCAGCCTGGCCAGCGCACAACGTTTGTCTCAACACTACCTCGACGGCTTTTCATGGACAGCCAACAACACAGCACCCCCACCCACGGCCACGCCCAAACCCGCAGTCACACCCGTGTCGCGCTGATCGAACTCAGCGGCGTGCAGGCCGCTGCGGGGTCTGCTGCCAGTCCACGTGTGGCCCTGAGCAAGCGCTCGGTCGACGTGCTGGCATGGCCGCTGACGCTGGGCCGCTCGCTCGACAACCATGTCGTCATCGATGACCCGTTTGTCGCGCCTCACCATGCGCGCATCGATGTCGATGCTGCAGGCACGTTGATGCTCACCGTCCTCGAGACGGTCAATGGCGTAGAGATTGAAGGCAGCCGTCTCGATGCTGGGCAAAGCCTGGCGTTGGCGACAACGGGTTCGCGGCTGAAGCTTGGCCGTACGCAAATTCAACTGCGCCTGCCCGACGAAGTATTGGCACCCGAGCAAGCGCTTTCCACTAATGCTTCGTTTGCATCGACAGCGCCACGCGCGCTGGACAGCGCGCGAAGCCGTGCGTGGCCATGGGTTGTTGGCGTGTCGTTGGTGGCGTTTGAAGCCGCAAGCCAATGGATCAGCCTGGACCCGGGTGCTGACTTCAGGGCCTGGCTGCCGATGCTGTTGGGCGGGCCTGTGGCCTTGGTGTTGTGGTGCGGTGTGTGGGCTTTGCTGTCCAAGCTGTTCAACCACCACTTTGATTTTGGTGGTCACTTGAAGTTGGCTTTGCCTTGGGCCTTGGCCACAGCCGTGGCGGCGGCCTTGTGGCCCCAAGTTGCGGCGTCATTGGCCTTGCCGTCGCTGTGGCAGCTCACGCCTTTGATGTTGGCCGTGCTGGCGGCGTGGTGGGTGCGATCGCATTTGCTGCACGTGCTGCCGTCCAAAAGCCGGGCTGTGAGTGTGGGTGTGGCAGCCATGGCGTTTGGGGCGGTTGCGATCACTGCGGCGGGCAACTATCGCGCCCATGACAGTCTGAGCAGTGCGCCTTACATGAGCACGCTGCCACTGCCAGCACTGAGCCTTGGCGGCGGTGCCAGCGGCTCCGGCGACGAGCAAAAATTGGTCGACGGTCTGGCACCCTTGGCCGCGCAGTTGGCGCTGCGGGTGAAGAAGGCGCGCGAGGACGAAGAGGACGCTGACGACGCTGCTGATTGAGCGCATGGACTGCCGGGTCAAGCCTTGTTTTTGACCACGTTGCGGCAAAGTTGCGATCAAGCCTGACTGCCCAAACTGATCGGCCCAACGTTCACACCGCGCAATATTTTTCTTGGATTTCCTTGTCGGCCAGCAGCTCGGCACCCGTGCCGCTGTGGACCACGGCGCCTTGGTCCAGGATGTAGGCGCGGTCAGATACTTTCAGCGCGCGTTCGACGTTTTGTTCCACCAACAAAATCGTGGTGCCTGCCGCCTTCATGCGCAGAAACAGTGCAAACATTTCGTCCACCAGCAGCGGCATGATGCCCTCCGAAGGCTCGTCCAGCAGGATCATCTTGGGACGCGCCATCATGGCTCGAGCAATCGCCAACATCTGCTGTTCACCACCCGACATCGACGTGCCTTCCTGGTCCAAACGCTCTTTCAGGCGCGGGAAGGTTTCAGCAATCTCGTCGATCATCCGGCCCATCTCAGATCGGTGGGCGCCCCATTTTTTATTGCCCAACTGTGTGCTGGCGGTGATGCCCAATTGCAGGTTTTCGCGAACCGTCAAACCCGGCACGATGCGCCGCTCTTCCGGCACGTAGGCCAAGCCCGCGTGGAAACGGGTGTGCGAAGCCTGACTCAACAGCTCGGCGCCGTCAAACATCACGCTGCCGCTGCGCTTGGCGATCAGGCCCATCACGGCGCGCAGCGTGGTGGTTTTGCCCGCGCCGTTGCGTCCCATCAGCGTGACGATTTCGCCGGCGCGCACTTCCAGGTTCACGTCTTGCACCACGTGGCTGCGGTCGTACCAGGCGTTCAGGTTTTGGATGCGCAGCATGATCAACCCTCGCTCAATTTCAAGATTCACCCAGGTACACGCGCCGCACCTCGGCGTTGTTGCGAATTTGATCGGGCGTGCCTTCGGCCAAAAACTCACCGTGGTGCAAGACGATCAGACGCTCGCAAAGGCCCATCACCAACTTCATCTTGTGCTCCACCAACACCACGGTGCGCTGCGATGAAAGGGTGGTGATGAGTCGCATCATCACACCGGTTTCTTCAGGCGACATGCCGGCCGTGGGCTCGTCCATCAACAACAACACGGGCTCGCTGGCCAGCGCCATGGCAATTTCCAACGCGCGCTGCTGGCCGTGCGCCAAGTCTGCGGCCTGCTTGTCGCGCAGCGCTGCCAATCCCACGCTATCCAAGAGCGTGTCAGCTTTTTCGATCAGTGCCTTGTAGCTGGCGCGGGCGCGAAAGAGCTCGAATCTCGACTCGCGCATTTGCGCCGAAACGCGCACGTTTTCGTGGGCGCTGAGCTGCTTGAAAACATTGGTGATTTGAAAGCTCTTGGCAATGCCGATGCGCGCAAATCCGTGCTGCGGCGTGCCTGTGATGTCTTGACCCTGGAACTTGATGCGTCCGGCAGTGGGTACGAAGGCGCCGCTGGCAACATTGAAAAATGTGCTTTTTCCCGCCCCGTTGGGGCCAATGATGGCCGTGAGTTGTCCCGGCTGAAATGCCACGCTCACGTTGTTCAGTGCGGTGAAATTGCCAAAGCGCTGGGTGACGTTTTCAATTTCCAAAATGGGTGTCGCGGCGCTCATAGGCTGCTCATGTGTGGCTGATGCGTGGCTCATGTCGGGCTCTTGCGCATTGACCAATGCAGCACTGAACCCCACACGCCGCGCGGGAAAAACAGCACAAACACCATGAAGATCACGCCCACCACAGCCATCCAATGGGTGGTGACGGCGGTGCTCACGTCTTCCAGATACAAGAAGACGGCGGCGCCCACAAACGGCCCAAAAAAGGTGCCCATGCCGCCCAGCAAGCACATCATCACCGCTTGGCCCGATTGCAAATAATGCAGTGAATCGATGGGCACGATCGACAAATGCAAGGCGCGCAATGCGCCTGCCAAACCGCACACCGTGGCCGACAGCACAAACACCAAAAGCTTGGCGCGGTTGACGTCGAAGCCACAAGCTGCGGTGCGCTTTTCGTTTTCGCGGATGGCCTCGATCACGGCGCCGAACGGCGAATTCAGCAGGCGCGAAATCAGCCAGAGTGCGGCTGCCACAAACACCAGGATCACGTAGTACTTGGTGGTCGGATTGAGAAAATCGACGCGCACACCCAATAAATCAAAGGCCTCTACTTTGATGCCACGAAGGCCGTTTTCGCCGCCGGTCCAGCGCTCGGCCTTGTAGAAGGCGTAGTAAACAATCTGCGCCAGCGCCAGGGTCACCATGGAGAAGTAAATGCCCCGCGTGCGTATGGCCAAGTAGCCCATCACCACGCCCACTGCCGCTGATGCAGCCACGCCAACGAAGATGGCAGCCCACCACGGCACCCCGAAACTGACGATGGCAATGCCGCACAAATAACTGCCCACGCCCAAGAATGCCGCGTGCCCGAAAGACAGCATGCCGGTGTAGCCGAACAGCAAGTTGAAGCCCACCGCATACAGCCCGAAGATCAGGATGTTCACCGCCAACGCCTGGTAGGGCATGAGCAGCGGAAACACCAACAGCACTGCGATCACCGCGGCCACACGATGACGAACGATGAGGTTCATTGCCTTGCTGGTCTGACTCAAGCCATTCAAGCCATTCAAGCGACTCAAGCCACTCATCCCATGGCTCCCGGCTTGCCAAACAAGCCCTGAGGTCGAATCAGCAGCACCACGGCCATCAATACAAAGATCGACAGCTCGGCCAAATCGGGAGCAAACAGCGAAGTCAAGCTGAACACCACGCCGACCAGCAGCCCCGCCACCCCTGCGCCGGGCAGCGAACCCATGCCGCCCACCACCGTGACCACAAACGACTCGGCCAGCACGCTGATGCCCATCTCGGGATTGACGGCCCTTGTGGGAGCGGCCAACGCGCCGGACAAACCGGCAATGGCGCAGCCGATGCCAAACACCAACAACCACACGCGGGAGATGTCGGTGCCCAGGACACGCACGATTTCCGCGTCGCGTGAACCGGCTCGGATGATCAGGCCGTAGCGCGTTTTTTCAATAAACAGCCACAGCGCGACCACCACCACGGCGGTGGCACCGATCAAAAACAAGCGGTATTTGGGAAAGAAGCCAAAGCCCAAATCCACCGCGCCGCGTAGCTCGGCTGGCGTGCTGGTGGGCACGCCTTCGATGCCAAACGCAACCCGCATGGCCTCGACCATCACGTACGACAAACCAAACGTCAGCAGCAGCGGGTAGTCGATGCCGCTGCCGTACAAAGGCCGCACCAAAAAGCGCTCGACCACCAGGCCGACGGCACCTACCGCCAGCGGCGTGAGGATCAGGCTGAACCAAAAACTCCCGGTCAGGCCAAGGAAGTAAACGCCCAAAAACGCGCCCACCATGAAGAAGGCGCCATGCGCAAAATTCACCACGGTGAGCATGCCGAAGATCAGCGACAAGCCCAGCGCCAACAGCGCGTAGATGGCGCCCAGCGCAATGCCCGTCATGAGTTGCAGGGCGAGCAGGGAAGGGGTGATTTCGGTCATTGGATTCAGACGTGAGCGATGGTCGTTACAAAAAATCGATTCAAGTCGAAATCTTGTGACCCATCTCTTCGCAGCTGCGCAAGTTGGCCTCGTTGGCGTTCTCGATCGCCAACACGTTGAAGACGTCGTACTTGTCTTTCATGGCCTTGGATTTCGACTCGACGATGACCACCGACTGGACCGACTGGTGATCGCACTTGCGGTAGAACTGGTCGCCCTTGTACCAGTTGTATTTCAGCTGTCGCAGCGCAATGCTCACCGGAATGGAGTCGGTTGATTTGGAGTTCAGCACCGCCTGCAGCACGCTGCGCACACCGGCGTATCCCAAAGCGCCGTAGTCGCTCGGCACCGCACCGCCGTTGGCTTTGCGGAACTTGTCGTTGAAGGCTTTCGCGGCCGGAATTTTGTCTTCCATGCCCCAGTAGTAAGACGTGCCGCCCAGGATGCCTTCGAAGGCTTCGGCGCCACCGGCTTGGCGCGAGGTGTACAGCAGCACCGGTGCGATGACTTTGGTGTTGGCTTTCAAGCCGAAGTCGGTCACTTGTTTGGCCGAGTTGACGAGGTCGCGGCCAAAGTTGCACAGCACCAGCACATCGGGCTTCAAGGCCTGGATGCGCGGCAAAAACGCGGAGTAGTCGGCCACGCCCAAGGGGTGGCGGATGTCGGCCAGTGTGGTGGCGCCCAAAGGCGTTCCCGCGCGCTGAAAGCCGCGCACCATTTCGTGGCCGTAGGCGTAGTCGGCGGTGAGGTAGACGATTTTCTTGCCGAACTTGGGGAATGCGTAGCGCGCCACTGCGCCGGCGGTGAGGTGCGGGTTCAGCGCCTCATGGAAGGTGTACAGACTCCAGTCTTTGGCCTCGTTGATGGCGTCTGATTGGCTGATGGAGTTGAAAATAATTTTGCGGTCGCGCGCCACTGCGTTGATCGACAGTTGCGTGGCGGCCGAGAGCGAGCCGACGATGAAATTGACCTTGTCTTTCTCGATCAGCTCCAGCGTGCGCGTGGCGGCTTCACCGGGGTTGAGCTTGTCGTCACGCACCAGCAGTTCGCACTTGCGGCCGCCAAATCCGCCGGCATCGTTGAATTCCTGAACGGCGATTTCAGCGGCGCGGACCTGGTCTTGCGCTTCGGCTGAAAACGCACCGGTCAACGGCACCGGGAATCCAATCTTGATCGGTGCGCCTTGCGCTTTGGCGATGTTGAAGAAGAAGGGCGACGCTGCCACCGCGCTGCCTGCGGTAATGAGGCGGCGACGGCGTGGATTGAACAGTGCGGTTGTCATTTTTTGTCTCCAAGGGTGGTTTACGAAGGGGGCGGTCGAAGAATCTGTGATGAGTGGATCGGCGGTGAAGAGATTGGCTGTCAAGGTGTGCATTGACGCGAATGCTGTTGTCAATTGATGTCGTCAATCGGTGAGGACTTCGCTGTGACGGGACTCGGTGCTGTTCGAAAGCGCACCCAGGTCTATGGCGGTTTCGCGCAGAACCGCTGCGGCGTCTCGCTGAATTGAATCGGCGCGGGTCGGCGCAGTCGTCAGGGTTTCAGGGTGGAGTCCAGTGTGGGGTTCTGATTTGGGTTCTTTTTGGGGTTTGGTGCCAGATTGCGCTTGCGCTTCCAGGTAAGCACCCAAGCTGCGCGCCCGCTGCACCACGGCCAGGCCTGCGGGCAAACGTTTGGCTTCGAACGCCGCCAGCGCTTTGACCGAGGCGCCATGTGCGCGGATGCAGTCGCTCAGCACCATGGCATCTTCGGCCGCTTTGGTCACGCCCATGCCCACATGGGGCCGGGCGACAAACGCGGCGTCGCCCATCAGCGCTGCGCGCTCGAACGCCAACCGCGTAGACGCCACGTCAAATATGGGTTGCACAAAAGGCTGCGCGGTGCAGCTGATGATTTCGGTAAATTGCGGCGCAAGCAGGCCGCGCGCTGCGGCCAGCATGGCGTCGACGTGGCAGCTGCGTATGCGCTGCGGCGCGATGCCCAGCGGATGATGCACGGCGTCGTCATCGGTCAATAAATCTTGCAGCTCGGCAGGCGCAGCAGGGCGGTACCAAACGAAGTTCCAACGCCGCTGACCCGGTGCGGTGCTGTTGTTCTTGCCTGCCACCGGGTAGCCGATCAACTGCTCGCCGGCGGGCAAACCAAAGCCGAAGTGATCGAACACGGTGCGCAGGGTGTGCTCAGACAAGGAAGATTCCTCGCACACGCCGCGCCAGGCGATGTAGCCCGCGTAGACCGGCAGGGCCAGCGGCGCGAGTTGGCCGCGCACGGCCGAGCGCAAACCGTCTGACGCGATGAGCAAGTCGCCTTCAAAGTCGAGTTGGCGGCCCGAGCCAGACAGTGCACTGACCTGCACGCCTGCGGTGTCTTGCTGAACCGCCGTGACTGTCACGCCGCCGTGAATACGCTCTGTCGGAAAGCCGCGCCGCAGCAGCGCGTACAAGCGGCTCCACGACGTCAGCACCTGCGGCATGTTCAGGCGAGCGACCTCCGAGCCCTGTGCATCCAGCGCCACGCGGGCTGTGACCTGCACACCCAGCGCTTCGTCCAGCGGCACGCCGCAGCGGCGCAGCGCCACGCTGAGGGCAGCGTGCGTGACGATGCCCGCGCCGCGGCCGTCGAGCGAGCCCTCCGCCTTTTCCAGCACCTGAACATCGTGCCCGTCGCGCAGCAGCATGTTGGCCGCCAGCAGGCCGCCCAGGGATGCGCCGACGATCAGGATGCGTGCCATGTCAGTGGGGTCTGAAGCTGATTGCGCTTGAAGCCGACTGCGGCTAAATCGCAGCTTCGGCGTCAGCCGTCAAGCGCGCGATTTGCTCAGCGGCGGGGTAATTCAGCTCTATCTTCACACCGCTGGGATCGAGCAAAAACAATTGGTGCAGGCCGATGGACGGCACGGTCCGCTCCTCGAATTTGACGCGGTGCTTTGCGAAGCGCGCCAGCATGGCGGCCAGGCCGTCGGCAAAAAACGCGATGTGATCTACGGCGCCCGTGCCGCTGTTTGACGCGTGGTTTTCGCCCAGGTAGTTTTGAAGACCGGATGCGTCGGCGCCGTCCATGTGGATCACGTGCACCACCGCATTTGCCACGTCGGCGTGATCGCCTCGGTACAGCCACAAACCGGGAAAAGGAAAGTCGGGGCGCGGGCCCACGCTCAGGCCCAGCAAGTCGGCATAAAAGTGGCGCGTGGCGGGCAGGTCGGTGGTGCGGATGGTGAAGTGGTTCAGGGTCAGTGCCATCTCAGGCTCCTTTCAGGGACTTCGCGTCGGGCTTCAGACGATGCTTCGCTTCGGGCTTCGAGTAGAGGACATCCTTGGCCGACAACAGGTAGCCCTGAATGCGGTCGGCGATGTAAGTGTCGTCGTGCTCTGCCGCTTCGGCGCCATGCACTACTTGCTCGTATACCGAACGGCGCAGGCCCATGTAGAAGATGCCGCCGTGCAATCCCATCAAAAACTCCAGCTCGCGCGCGCTGGGCTTGGCCCGGCTCACCACGCCGCAGTGGCGTCGCGTTTCGCGAATCAGGCGCGGAAACAAACGCTCGCGCAGCAGCACGAAAAACCGGTCTGGAATCAGGCGGTCGCTCAAGCCCGAAAAAACCAGGATACGCACGAACTCGCGCGCGAAGATGGCGCGTGCGTAGTCGCAGTAAAAACGCGTGAACTTGGTGTGCGCGTCGAGCTTGGGGTTGTCCAGCGTGCTTTCCCACTCGGGTTTCCAAATGCCCTCGAACAGCTCGAGGTAAACCCGGTCGATCAGCGCCTGTTTGGTCGGGAAGTAGTGATACAGCAAGGCATGTGTGATGCCGATGTTCTTTGCCAGGTCGCGCAGCTGTCCGTCCAAGCCGCGATCGGCAAAAAAACGGATCGCGCCCGCCACGATTTGAGCTTCGCGCTCAAGGGTGGTCAGGCGTTTTCGATCTGCTAGGACGACGGCCATGAATCGGTGCGAGGGTTTATGCGGATGATTTGCCGCGTTGATGTGGCCTTTTGGTTGTTTACCAAACGGTTAATTCTGATTAGTATTGTTAACCTGTTGGTCAATAGCATCATCCGTGCTTACCCGACATACCGCTGCGCCAGGCGACGGGGCTGAACTGAATCAAGCCGCCAAGCCTGCCCACGTTTTGCATTGCAATGAGCACTTCCATGAAAGCACCACCCTTCGATTACGCCAAGCCGACTTCACTCGACGAGGTGTTCGCGCTGATGGCTGAGCACGGCGACAACGCGCGTTTGTTGGCGGGCGGGCAGACCCTGCTGGCCACACTCAACATGCGCTTGTCCGAGCCGGCCATCTTGATCGACATTGCCGGCATTGCCGAGCTAAAAGGCATCAGCGTTGAGGGCGGCAATTTACGCGTGGGCGCGCTCGTCACGCACAGCGAAATTGAAGCGTCTGTGCTGGTGGCCGAGCACGCCCCGTTGCTTACCGCGGCGGCACCCCACATTGCCCACCGCGCTATCCGCAACCTGGGCACGTGGGGCGGCTCGATTGCATACGCCGACCCTGCGGCCGAATGGCCGGCCTGCCTGGTGGCCTTGGAAGGCACCGTGGTGCTGCGCAGCGCAAAGGGTGAGCGCCGCGTTGCAGCCAAAGACTTTTTCATTGACCTGTACACCACTGCGCTGACTGAGGGTGAACTGGTGACGTCTTGCGAGGTGCCGCTGCGCACCCCGGCCGATGTGTTCGTGTTCAACGAGCTGGCGCGGCGCCACGGCGACTACGCCATCGTGGGCATGGCCTTGGTGGCGCAACGATCGGCGTCCACGCTGAACCGCGCGCGCCTGGTGTTTTTGGGCATGGGCAACACCCCCGTGCGTGCGACGCGCTGCGAGGCACACCTGCAAGGCAGGCCGTTGACCCTCGAGCTGATCGACACCGCCATGGCTTCGCTGAAGCGCGAGCTGAATCCGATGGCCGACCTCACCAATTCAATCGACACCAAACGCCACCTGGCCAGCGTGTTGGCGCGACGCGCGCTGACCAGTCTGATGCGCGAGCAGGCCGCCGTTTGAATTTCATTTGAACCCCCTATGAAGCACCCCATTCAAATCACCGTCAACGGGACCCACCACCGTTGTGATGTCGCGCCGCGGCAGCACCTGGTCGATTTTTTACGCGACGATCTGGGTTTGACCGGTTCGCACCTTGGTTGCGAACACGGCGTGTGCGGCGCTTGCACGGTGCGCCTGGACGGCCAGGTTGTGCGCGGCTGCCTGGTTCTGGCAGTGCAAGCCGATGGCCACTCGGTAGAGACCGTCGAGGGCCTGACCGACAGTGGCACGGTGCGCGATTTGCAAGACGCTTTCGTCGCCCGCAACGCGTTGCAGTGCGGTTACTGCACCTCGGGCATGTTGATGGCGGCGGCCGAGTTGTTGGTGGCTCAGCCCGACGCATCGCGCGAAGAAGTGCGGCTGTGGATGTCTGGCAACTACTGCCGCTGCACGGGTTACCAAGCCATCGTTGACGCGGTGTGCGACGTGCTCGCCAGCCGTCGATTGGCCCGCCAGAGCGCGGCCGCAGCAGGCAACATGGCCTCAGTTGACAAATCAGCGCAGAAAGCAACATCCGCATGAATTCTCCTGACCGCGTTCCGCGCGAACTGCACAGCGTCACCGCCGACCCGCGCTACATCGGCGCGTCTGTGAGCCGCCCCGGCGCTCAACGCCTGGTGGAAGGACGAGGCACTTACGTCGATGACATCGTCTTGTCGCGCATGGCCCACGTGGTCTATTGGCGCTCGCCGGTTGCACATTGCCGCATCACCGCCATCGACCGAGCCGCCGCTGAAAAAATGCCCGGCGTGATTGCGGTCATTGACGGTGCGCAAGTGGCCACGCTGTGCAAGCCGTGGGTGGCCACGCTGGGCCACCTGGCGGGCATGAAATCAGCCCCGCAGTACGCCATGGCGATAGACCGCGCCTGTTGGCAAGGCGAGCCGGTAGTGGCCGTGGTGGCCGAAACCCGCGTGCAGGCCGAAGACGCGCTTCAGCTCCTGCAAGTCGATTGGGAGTTCTTGCCCGCTGCAGTGGAAATGGAAACCGCGCTCGACCCCGCCACGCCGTTGATCCATCCCGAGTTGGGCGACAACCTGTGCTTCACCCGCAGCCTGGACACCGGCGGCGTTGATGCTGCCTTCGCCGCAGCCGCTGTGGTTTGCGAAGCCACTTTCAACTTCGGCCGCCACACCGGCGTGACCCTGGAGCCGCGCTGCCAAATTGCCGACTGGAACCCCGGCGATCAGCGCCTGACGGTGTACCACTCGCAACAAGCTCCGCACATGATGCAGGACCTGTACGCGCGCCAGTTCAGTTTGAGTGAGTCCTCTGTGCGGGTGATCTGCAAAGACGTCGGCGGCTCGTTCGGCATCAAGGTGCACGCTTACCCGGACGACTTCGCCACGGTGGCTTTGAGCATGCTGCTAAAGCGCCCGGTCAAGTTTGTGGCTGACCGGTTGGAGTCGTTTACCAGCGACATTCATGCGCGTGAGCACCGCATCAAAGGCCGCATCGCGGCATCTGCGGACGGTGACATTCTGGCCTTCGAGATTGACGACCTCACCGGCATCGGCCCGTATTCGATGTTCCCGCGCACCAGCGCCATCGAAGGCAATCAGGTGGTCAACCTGACTGGTGGGCCTTATCAGCACCAGTACTACCGCGCGCATTTGAATGTGGTGTTCTTGAACAAAACACCCACCTGCCAATACCGCGGTGTGGGCCATCCGATCGCCTGCACCGTGACGGAAGGCCTGGTTGATCTGGCCGCCAACAAACTGGGAATGGATCCTCTGACATTCCGCAAGCGCAACGTCATTCGCGACGACGCTTATCCGGCCGTGGGCGCGTCGGGAATCAAGCTGGAAGTGCTGTCGCACGAACTCTGCTTGCGCAAGATCGAACTGTTGATGGACTACCCCGCACTGCGGGCCGAACAAGCCGAATGCAAAGCGCGCGGCGTTTACCGCGGCATCGGTTTCGCCACGCTCATCGAGTTGACCAATCCCGGCGCGGCCTTCTACGGCGTGGGCGGTGCGCGCATCGCGGCGCAAGACGGTGCCACCGCGCGCCTGGAACCCTCGGGCGCAGTGACGGTGATGGTCAGCGTGGGCGAACAAGGCCAGGGCAGCGAAGGCATCTTTGCGCAAATTGCGGCCGACGCTGTGGGCGTGAGCATGAAGCTGGTGCGCGTGGTCACCGGTGACACCGACGTCACGCCTTACGGCGGCGGCACCTGGGCCTCGCGCGGCGCGGGTATCGGCGGCGAGGCGGTGTTGCAGGCAGGCTTGGCACTGCAAGCCAACATCCTCAAGGTGGCTGCCGTCATCTTGAACCGCGATGTCAGCACATTGGCGGTGCGCCGCGACGCTGTGGTCGATGTGGCCACGTCAGAGGGCCTTCTGCCGCTCGCCGAGTTGGGCCGCGTGGCCTATTTCCGCCCTGACACCTTGCCCGCAGGTTTCACGCCCGAGTTGATGGTCACGCGCCACTACGCGCAGCGCGACTACCCCTTCATCTTCACCAACGGTGTGCAGGCGTCTTATGTCGAGGTCGACACCGACACCGGCTTTGTGAAGCTGCTCAAGCACTGGGCCGTGGAAGACTGCGGCCGCGTCATCAACCCGATGCTGGTGGACGAGCAAATCCGCGGCGCCATCGTGCAAGGCATCGGCGGTGCCTTGTATGAAGAGTGCTTGTACGACAGCACCGGGCAGTTGCTCAACGGCAGCATGGCCGACTACTTGGTGCCCATGAGCGGCGAGATGCCCGACATCGTCGTGGCCCATGTGCAAACACCCACCGCCAGCTCACAGCTCGGAGCCAAAGGCGCGGGCGAGGCCGGCACCGCCGGTGCACCTGCCGCGGTCATGAATGCCATCAACGACGCGCTGCTGCCGTTCGATGCCGCCGTGTTTTCGCAGCCCTTCACGCCCGAGAAAATTCTGCGTGCCTTGGGGCGCGTGAGTTGACGGGGCCGCAGCTCAGATAAACGCGCTAACTTCGCGCGAAAAATCAAGCGGTTGCTCCAGCACGCTGAGGTGCGATGCCTTGGGCATCACGACCAGCCTGGAGCCCTGAATTTGTTCGGCCATCGCCTGCGACAACGCCACTGGCGCGCCGATGTCCAGCGCGCCCGCCAGGATCAGGGTCGGGCACTTGATTTGCGCCAATTGGCCCAGCCAGTTGACGCCTGCCACCGCATGACAAGCCGCCACATAACCGGCAGGCGCTGTGCGCAGTAAAGTCTTGCGGGCTTCGGCCACCGCGTCCTTTTCTGCGGCCCGAAAGTCAGCATGAAAGTAGCGTTCCATCACGGTGTCGGCAATGGCTTCCAAGCCGCCCGCTTGAACTGCGGCGATGCGTTGTGTCCATGCAGCGAGTGAAGCCTCGGCGTACTTTGCGGCCGTGTTGGCCAGCACCAGTTTGCTGACCAATTCAGGGTGGCGGATGGCCAAGCCTTGGCCCACCATGCCGCCCATCGACAAACCGATCCACACCACCGGGCCGCGTCCCCATTCGAGAACCAGGCGCGCGGCATCGTCTACCAAATCATCCATGGAGTACGGACCTGCCGGTACCGCCGAGCCGCCGTGGCCGCGGTGGTCGTAGCGCAGCACTTCATGCCGGGCTGCCAGTTCTGTGGCCAACGAATCCCACATGCCCAGGTCCAAACCCAAAGCGTGGCTGAGCACGACGGGCGCGCCAATGTCTGCACCGGTACTCGAACCAGAGCCCGAGCCAGTGCCCGCAGATTTGCCTTGCACAGTCACTTTGAGTTGCGGCTCGCTGAAGGTATGGTGGGTGGCCACGCGCACATCGGCCGCGAGCGATTGCCCGGCAGGCAGCAAACCTTCTGCGCGCAAGATCTCGGTGGTAATTTTGAAGGCCGTGTTGGCGGCTGGAACGCCGCAGTAAATGGCACCTTGCATCAACACTTCTTTGATGGTGTCCAGCGGCACGCCCCCACGTATCGACGCCTTGCAATGCAGCTCGAATTCTTCCCAGCGCGCCATGCCCATGGTCATGCCCAGCACCAACAAACGGCGCGTGGTGTGGTCAAGGCCGGGGCGGCCCCAAATGTCATTCCACGCAAAGCGGGTGATGAGACTTTGGAACTCGGCGTTGAAGGCGGTGGCCTTGTTCAATGACTGGTCAACCCAGGCAGACCCCAACACGGCACGGCGGTTGACCACGCCGCGGTCAAAGTCGTCTTGTTGTGACATGGCGAGGCTCCGGTTTAATTCTTCAAGGTGCTGTTTGCGCTTGTCATTTCATCTGCATCCGCATCCGCGTCTACAGCCAGTCGCAGCGCCGCCAATTGCGGTGCGGCCGCGCGAATCGCTGCTTGTGCCGCACGGTCCGGGTCGAATGCGGCCTCGAATTCCGCCGCTTTAATGCGGCCGCGAAGCCTTTCGTCGCTTTCTAAAAGCGCCAGACAAAGTTCGCGGAGGTGGACGCCGCTGGCGGCAACTCTGGCCGACAAGTCTGCTGTCAACGCGTGGGCCTGCGGTTTGCCCAGCTGCTTTGCGATCACCACTGCGACAGCCTCGGCGCTCACCAAGCCGTGCAAGGCTTCTATGTTGGCGCGCATCCGATCGGGGTGAACTTCCAAGCCTTGTTGCGCCGCGTCGGTCAGTGCCTTGAGCGCGCCGTGAGCCGACAAGTAGAGTCCGGCCGTTTCTGCCAGTTCGGCTTGCCAGTTGCCAAGGCCGCGTTCGTGTTCTTGGACCATGGCGGCCAGCAAAGCGGCCACGCGCTGGGGTGCGCGCAGCGCGGCCGCCAACGCCACCATGCTGGCCACTGGATTGCGCTTGTGCGGCATGGCCGATGAGCCACCTCGACCTTCGCTGCAGTCACCAGAGGGCTCGTTCAGCTCCCCCACTTCGGCCTGCGACATCAGCGAGATGTCCTTTGCCACTTTGCCCAACGCACCACACAGCACGCCCACTTGACAGGCCAGGGTGGCGGCTTCGTCGCGCTGCGTGTGCCAGGAGCTGCCGGTGTAGCGGAGCTGCAGGTCGGCGGCCATTTGCTGTGCGACCGACGCGCCGTGGTCGCCCATCACGGCCAAGGTGCCCACAGCCCCGCCGAGTTGCAATTGCAGTGCCGTTTTTGAAATCGCCCGCAACCTGCTGCGACAGCGCTGCAAGGGCGCGGTCCACGCCAGCAGCTTGAAACCCACGCTCACCACCTGTGCGGGTTGCATCAAAGTGCGCGCCAGCACCGGCACGTCGGCGTGCTGCTCGGCAAGGCGCAGCAGCGACTTGATCAGGTTGCCCAAATCGCGGTCGATCAACGCCAAAGCGCGGCATGACAGCAAGCTCATGGCCGTGTCAATCACGTCTTGACTGGTGCAGCCCCAATGCACAAAACCGGCCGCGTTTTTATCGGCGCGTGCAACTGCCGCGGTCAAGTGTTTGATCAGTGGAATTGCCAAACTGCCGGCCCGCGCGCTGGCGTCGACGACGGCGTCCATGTCAAGCTGCTCGGCAACGCAACAGCTCACGATGACCCTTGCCGCCGCCTCGGGAATCACGCCGTTTGCAGCCTGCGCGCGCGCCAGGGCGGCCTCCACGTCGAGCATGGCCTGCAGCACCGAGCCTTCGCTGAACACGGCCAACATTTCGGGCGTTGAAAGAAAGCGTTCAAACACCAAGGCAGACATCGGCCGATCCCGAAAAGTCACACACGTTCTGCCGGCAACGCGGTCGCCAGCACTTTGTCAACGCGCTTGCCGTCCATGTCCACCACCTCAAAGCGCCAGCCTTGCCACTCCACCGCATCGGCGGTGCTCGGCAGGCGACCCAGCAGCAACATCACCATGCCGGCCAGTGTGTTGTAGCGGCCTTTGTCTTCTTCGGGCAGCTCTTTGAACTCCAGCCGATCTTTCAACTCAGGCATGGGAATCAAGCCGTCAAACAGCCAGCTGCCGTCTTCGCGCTGCACCGCCCAAGAATCATCGTCTGTGGGCGTGGTGAACTCACCGGTGATGGCTTCCAGCACATCGCGCACGGTGATCATGCCCTGCACCTCGCCGTACTCGTCCACCACAAAAACCAGTTGCGCGGCCGACGCTCTGAAGTGATCGAGCAGCTCCATGCCCGACAGCGTTTCCGGCACAAACACCGGCGGCTCCAAACGCGCCATCACGTCCAGTGGCCGCCCCTGCATGAACTCTTGCAAGAGGCTTTGGGCAGACACCAAACCCACCACCTCGCTCAAACCGCCGCGACACACCGGGTAGCGCGAATGCTCCTCGACGCTGATGACTTTCAAAATATCGGCGGCGGTGGCGGCGGCTTCCAGCCACACGATTTCAGCGCGCGGAATCATCATCGAGCCCACCTCGCGGTCGTCCAGGCGAAACACGTTGCGCACCATTTGATGCTCTTGCGCTTCAATCACGCCGGCGTCCAGACCTTCTTCCAAACTCGCAGCAATTTCTTCTTCCGTCACGCTGCGCGACGGGCCGCCTTTGATGCCCATCAAGGCCAGCGTGCCGTTGGTGCAAAACGTCAACAGCTTCACAAAAGGCCGCGTGGCCAGCGACAACCAATTCATGGGCTGCGCCACATTGCGCGCCACCGTTTCAGGGAACATCAGGCCGACGCGTTTGGGCACCAGCTCACCAAAAATGATGGTCAGGAAAGTGATGGTCACCACCACCATCGCGGTGGCCGTGATTTCCGCCGCGCGGTCGTGCAACGCGAAAGTCTGCGTGAGCCAAGTCGCAAATGGGGCTGAGAAGGCAGCGTCGCCGACGATGCCGTTGAGCACCCCGATTGACGTGATGCCGATTTGCACGGTGGACAAAAACTTGGTGGGGTTTTCGTGCAAGTCCATGGCCGCCTGGGCACCGGAATCGCCGGCCTCCACCATCACCTGCAAGCGCGCCTTGCGGCTGGCAGTGAGCGCCATTTCCGACATCGCGAACACTCCGTTAAGAAGGATCAGAGCAATCAGCAGGGCAACGTCCATGCGCAGAGAGTGAATAAAACAGCAGGTCAGCGTAGCAGAATCAAGCCATGCATTATTTGATGGGTGACGTTCAAGGCTGCTGCAGCGCGCTCGATGCGCTGCTGGAAAAAGTGGCGTTTTCTGCTTCGCGAGACCACCTGACCGTGCTCGGCGATTTGGTCAATCGCGGTCCGCGCAGCCTGGCCACTTTGCGGCGTTTGCGTGGCCTGGGTACATCAGCAACCTGCTTGCTCGGCAATCACGATCTGCATTTGTTGGCCGCTTCGCACGGCGTTCGGAAATCGTCCAAGGGTGACACGCTGGGTGAAATTCTGGACGCGCCCGACCGCGACGATTTGATAAGTTGGCTGCGCCATCGGCCGCTCGCGCTGCAAGCCGAAGGCTGGTTGTGCGTGCATGCAGGCGTGGTGCCGCAGTGGACGCTGGCCACTACGTTGCAAATGGCGAGCGAGGTCGAGCGGCAACTTCGCAGTGCGGAGTGGGTCGATTTTTTGAAGGTGATGTACGGCAACGAACCCGCGCGCTGGGACGAGGCTCTGGCCGGCAACGCGCGCCTGCGCTTTGCCGTCAACGTGTTCACCCGCATTCGGTTTGTCGACGCGCAGGGCAGCATGGACTTCATCAGCAAAGACGCCAGCGTGGGCCCGCCCGCAGGTCACACGGCCTGGTTTGACGCACCCAATCGTCAAACCCAAGGCGTGCCCATCGCTTTCGGACATTGGTCCACCTTGGGCTTGGTACAGCGCCCCGATTTGCTGGCGCTCGACACCGGCTGCGTTTGGGGCGGCCAACTCAGCGCAGCGCGCGTCGACGGCGGCCGCTGTGAGGTCGTTCAGGTGCAATGCCAACAGGCTCAGAAACCCTCCTGAGCCGAGCGCTAGCGGTGGTTCAGCGTCGATACAATGATGGGCTGTTGGAAGCGTGGCCGAGCGGTTTAAGGCTGCAGTCTTGAAAACTGCCGTGGGGGTAACCCCACCGTGAGTTCGAATCTCACCGCTTCCACCACTGCGACCTCGCAGTGCGTTTGACGATGATCGTCTCAGTGATAGTCCGCTTCAAGTTGGTGGCGCAAGGCCAGCACGACGACTTTGGCGGCGGAGACGATCTCGTACAAGGCGACGTAGCCGGTGCTGCCGAATGGGATGATCAATTCCCGCTGCATTGGGTTTTGTGCCGCTTTGCGGAAGCTGTATGGCGTGATGGCCAGCCGATGTTGGGCGGTCGCCCTGACAGCGTCGATTGCCGCTTGAGCGAGATCGAGTTCATCGCTTGTGTTGGCTCGGTCAAGCAAAAAGTCAAAGAGGCGTTCCAGGTC
>JBBRGA010000018.1:0-33499 GCA_038241115.1 Burkholderiales bacterium
GACGGCTTTTGAGCGTTTGGATTGTCGGCCAGTTGGCGCGTGAAGGGCGTCGGGTTTATGCGGCTGATGGGGCCTGGACACAAGGGTTTTGGCGGTGGGTAACTGAAGCTTTGCAAGCGCAAGAATGTGCAGGTCCGATAACTGGAGCCGCTCCATGACCTCACCTGCTGTCGTTTCCAAGCCAACCGTCACACCACCCTTTCGCGCCGATCACGTCGGCAGTTTTTTGCCTGGTGGTGGAGATGGCTCAGGAGGTGTGGGGCTGAAACCCGCGTTGCGCGCTTGAGGCGGCTCGATTCATTTCGAGCGCCCGCGCAATTCGGTGCTTGCCCACCGTCGTGCGCGGCACTTTGCCTGCAAACCAGGTGCGCACGTCTTCCTCCAAGCCCAGGCCGTGCATGTAGTTGTAGAGCGCTTTTTTCAGCGCCACGCCGAGCACGTCGTGGTCGACACCTGTTGGGTCGATGAAGGCGATGTCATTGCGCGCAAACGTGCCTTTCGGAAGCGGCTGCAAGCTCACGCCGTAGTCCTGCGGGTTCATGCCCACAGGCGAATGCACGGTGCACGCAAAACGGTGAAAAAAGCCCGACTGAATGCAGCCCGCCTCGAACAACTGGCGCACATATTCCAACGCGTCTACTGTGTCTTGCACGGTCTGCGTGGGGAAGCCGTACATCAGGTAAGCGTGCACCAGGATGCCGGCGTCGGAAAACGCTTTGGTCACTTGCGCCACCTGATCGACCGACACGCCTTTTTTCATCAGCTTCAGCAAGCGGTCTGACGCCACTTCCAGGCCACCCGAAATGGCGATGCAACCGCTGTCGGCCAATTCCTGGCACAGCTCGGGCGTGAAAGATTTCTCGAACCGAATGTTGCCCCACCACGAAATGGCCAGCTGCCTGCGCTGCAGCTCGGCGGCGAGTGTTTTCAAGGCCTTTGGCGGCGCGGCTTCGTCGACAAAATGAAAGCCCGTCTCGCCCGTCTCGGTCACGATGGTTTCAATTCGGTCTGCCAAGGTGGCGGCCGATGCACCCTCGTAGCGCGAGATGTAGTCGAGGCTCACGTCGCAAAAACTGCACTTTTTCCAGTAGCAACCGTGCGCCACGGTCAGCTTGTTCCAGCGCCCGTCCGACCACAGCCGGTGCATCGGGTTCAGCATGTCCAGCAGCGACAAATAGCGCCCCAGTGGCAGGCCGTCCCAGGTCGGCGTTCCGACCTCGGCAAAGGCGACATCGGCCTCGATCATGTTGATGTACTTGACCTCTGCGGGGGCCTCAGCGCTTGCCGCCGTCCTGACAAACGTTCGCACCAGACGCTGCTGTGAGCGTTTGCCTTGCAAGTGCTCCAGCAACGCGAGCAAGGGCCGCTCACCGGCGTCCAGCGTCACGTAGTCAAAGTGATCAAACACGCGCGCCTCGGTCAAATCGCGCAGCTCGGTGTTCACAAACCCACCGCCCAGAGCCATCACGATGGACGGGTCGTGGGCCTTGATGGCTTGCGCAATTCGAAACGCTGCGTACACCGAACCTGGGAAGGGAGTCGACACCAACACCAGCGTGGGCGCATGGCGCGTGACGGCTGCCAAGGTCAGCGCCACCAAGGTGGTGTCGACCAAATTCAGCGGTGCCGCCAAGGCCTTGGCCAGCGGCTCGAAACTGGCTTGGCTGCCCGCCAACGACTCGGCGTAGCGCACAAATTCAAAACGCGAATCGACTGCATCTCGCAACACGTCGGCAATGTCGTTCAAGTAAAGCGTGGCGATGTGGCGCGCCCGGTCCTGCGCACCCAGCGCTCCGAAGGCCCAGGCCAGCGGATCACCGCCGTCGTCGTCGACAAACACATCGAGCGACGCAAAGCGCGGCCCTTCGGGCAAGAACGCGCGGCTCCCAATGCGGTGCGCCAACGTGGCGTCTCGGCCTTGCAAAAACGAGATGGCGGCGTTGATCGTGGCGGTGTAGCGATCAAACTGCGCGTCAAACATTTGCACCAGCGGTGTTCGATGCTCAACAGCCAAGCCGTGTATGACCTCGCGAACCTGCTGCAAACCGTCTCGCGAAAACAGCGCCAGCACCAAGCCCAGGGCCAGGTCTTCTTGCACCGCGCTGAAGCCACGTGATCGCAAAAATCCGGTGATGTAAGCCGTGGACGGGTAAGGCGTGTTGAGCTGCGTCATCGGTGGGATGACGCTGAGAATGCGCGGGGATTCAGGCAAAGGCATGGAAGTTGGCAGATGGAAAACAGCAGACAGCAGATTCATTTCGACGCCAGTCGACAGGGCCGACGACGCGTGTCCGAATATATTCGGTGGCCAGCGTGCCGAGATACAGCGCAAGGACGTCCCGCTCGGCGCGAACGCAGCGAGTCATCTGCACGTTTTTTCTAAAATCAAACTGATTCCCGAACTGACCCGACCCGACCCAACCATGACCATTCGCGAAATTCTCAAAATGGGCGACCCTCGCTTGTTGCTGATTGCCAAGCCAGTTGAAAACTTCAACAGCCGTGAAATGCGCACCCTGATCGGTGACATGTTCGAGACCATGCATTCGGTCAACGGCGCAGGTCTGGCCGCACCGCAAATTGGTGTGGACCTGGCTTTGGTGATCTACGGCTTCAAGCAGAACCAGCGTTATCCCGACGAGCAACCGGTGCCGGAGACAGTGCTCATCAACCCGCAGATCACGCCGTTGGACGATGTGGAAGAAGAGGGCTGGGAAGGCTGTTTGTCAGTGCCCGGTTTGCGCGGCAAGGTGCCGCGCTTTGCGCGCATCCGCTACACCGGTTTTGATGAAAACGGCCATCCGATTGACCGCGAAGCCGAGGGCTTTCATGCCCGCGTGGTGCAACACGAATGCGATCACCTCATTGGCAAGCTCTACCCCATGCGGGTGCGCGACTTCACCCAGTTTGGCTACACCAGCGTGCTGTTTCCCGAACTGGACGCGGGCGACGACGACTGAGCTTCGAGTCGCCCTCAAGCGCGCAGCGAGAAGTGAAACGCCGCGCCTTTGTCCACCTCGGCATCGGCCCAAATCTCACCTCCGTGGCGGCGCACGATGCGCCGCACCGAGGCCAGGCCCACGCCGGTGCCAGGGAAGTCGTTCGCGCTGTGCAAACGTTGAAACACACCGAACAGGCGGTCTGAGAAACGCATGTCGAAGCCCGCACCGTTGTCGCGCACTGTGAAGGTGTGAACCGGGTTTGAATTGGCGTTCGCGTTCAGGCTGGGCATCGCCTCGCCGCGCTCGAAAACCACCATCGGTTGGGCGCATTTGCCGGTGTACTTCCAGGCATTGCCGATCAGGTTTTCCAACACCATGCGCAGCAGCGTGGGGTCGCCATGCGCCAGCAGACCGGGCTCGATTTGCAGCGTCACATTGCGCTCGGGTGACTGCCTGCGCAAGTCGTCGGCCACAAAGCCCGCCAACTGCGTCAGGTTCACCGGCTGCTGGGCCAGTGGCTGGGTTGTCAGTTGCGACAAGGCCAGCAGCGCATCAATCATGCTGTTCATGCGCGCGGCAGCCGCCAAAACGCGGTCGAGGTGATCGTTGCCGATGCGGTCCATCACGCGGCCGTAATCTTCTTTGACGATTTTGGTGAAGCCTTCCACCACCCGAATGGGCGCGCGCAGGTCGTGCGACACGGTGTAGTTGAACGAAGCCTGCTCGTCGTGCTCGGATTGCGAAAACGGCGAGCCGGCGGTTGCGGTGGTGTTGTTGGTGCTGTTGCCGGAGCCGGAACTGGTGCTGGAGCCAAAGCCGGCGCTGGTACCGGCGGCCGCACTGTCGGCGGCTTTATGGATCGCGCCAGGGCTTGTTGCAGATGCTGTGGAATCAGACGTCGCAGGCGCGGCTTGATGGGCGCGCTCGCGAGCTTCATTCAGCGCCGCAGTCAGTTGCTGCTGCAATGACCGTTCACGTTCCAATTGTCGCCACATCAACGCCGCACCGATTGCCAAAATCAGGAGTGCCAAGCCGCTAAAAAACAACGCCCCGACCAGCCAAGTTGCCGTCATAAATTAAGCGCGCGCTGACTGCGGCATGGCGAGTTGACGGGGGTGGCATTCGAGCCGTTAAAAAAGTCACAAAGCATTCAGTTCAAGGGGCAAAGTCAGGGTCGGCTCAAGTCTCGCACAGGGTTGCCGACAACCAGTGTGATGTGCAAGGATGGATTGCGTGCCCTGGGGCAGGTCTGGGCGCGGCCATGGCTTCACGTCTGAGTGTGAAGTCTGGCGCTTCAACGTTTTGGTTTCCCATGTTTTTCAAACGCGGTGGATTCGGAATCGCTTTTGTGAGTTGCCCTGGCGAGAGCCCCGCGCGCTGTGGTCATCAGGCACACTTCGCCTTGTTGTTCAGATCAACTTGTTTTCCTCGATTTCTGTTCACCCAAAGAGATGTTTTTCCTGAATTTTCGTCAGCACCCACTGCGCTCCTTGAGCGCAGCGCTCAACCGCGAAACCGTGGGTGGAAGCTCTGTAGGGCTGCCGGCGGTACTCGACGAGGCAGCGCTGGACCGTTTGCGTGGCCTTGACCCCACCGGCGCCGCGCAGTTGATGCCGCGCGTGTTGACAGCTTTTGACGCTTCGCTGGCCCGCTTGATGCCTCAGCTCGCAAGCGCTCAAGGCCTGCACGACTGCAACGCGATTCGCCTCGTCGCGCACACGCTGAAGTCGTCGTCGGCCAGCCTTGGCGCGCTCCATTTGTCCAAGCTCTGCGCAGAGCTGGAAGGCAGCGCACGACGCGGCGAACTCGACGGCCTGGACGCACGCGTCGATGCCATGCGCGCAGAGTGCGAAATCGTGGTGGCGGCGCTTCAACAAACCTTCTCTGCGCGCCCATGAAAAAGAATTTCGGGTTGATCGACGACGATTTGAGCGAGCCGTTCAAAGTGCTTCTGGTCGACGACGACGAGGTTAATTTGTTGTTGACCTCCATCGCGCTGCGCGAACGCGGCTTCCACGTGACCGAGGTCACCAGTGGCGAGGCTGCGCTGCACGCACTGGCCGACTGGCTGCCCGATGTGGTGGTGCTGGATGCGCTGATGCCCGGCATGGACGGATTTCAGACCTGCCAGTCCCTGCGCGGCTTGCCAGGCTTCGAGGCCTTGCCGGTATTGATGCTGACTGGTTTGGACGACGACGCGTCCATCACCCGCGCCTACGAGGCCGGTGCCACCGACTTCTTCGTGAAGTCCACCCAGTGGAGCTTGCTGGGCGGACGCCTGCGCTACCTGTTGCGCGCATCGCGCACGCGCCTGGAGCTGGAGCGCAGCAAGGCCAAGCTGGCGCGCGCACAAGACCTGGCGCGCATGGGCAGCTTCGAGTGGCGGCGCCAGCAAGGCGTGTTGGTGCTGTCGCTGGAGGCCTTGCGCGTGTTTGGCAAGGGCTTGGGTGACGTGCTGCCGTTTCGCGCCTTGATGCGCTTGCTCTTGGTCGAAGAGCGGTCTGGATTTTTCAACATGCTGCGCGATGTGCGGTCCCACAGCTCGGTGCTGGCCACCGACATTCCGGTCAGCTTGAGCGATGGTCGCCAGCGCATCGTCCACCTCGAAGCCGAGCCCGAATTTGACGAACACGGCGTGCTGATTGGCTACACCGGCATCGTCCAGGACGTGACCGACCGGCGCGTGGCAGAAGACAAGATCCGCCACCTCGCAAACTTCGACACCCTGACCGGCTTGCCCAACCGGCGCCAGGTCATTTGGCGCACCGAGCGCGCGCTCGAACATGCGCGCCGCCTCAACCACCAAGCCGCGGTGCTGCTGATTGACCTGGACCGCTTCAAGATCATCAACGACACGCTGGGCCACGGTGCCGGTGACGAATTGCTGATCGAAGTGTCGCGTCGTCTGCGCTCGTGTGTGCGCCACTCAGACCAGGTGATGGACAGCTCAATCGAATCGATGGGTTCGCGTTCGCACCGCACGCTGGAGGCCGTGGGCCGTTACGGCGGCGATGAGTTTGTGGCGCTGCTGCCCGAAGTGATCGACGACCGCGACGCCGAACGCGTGGCCGAACGCATCCTCGATCAAATGCGTGAGCCGATATTTGTGAGCGGCCAAGAGTGTTTTGTGACTTGCAGCGTGGGCATATCGCTGTTCCCGCGTGACGGCGCTTCGGTGGCCGATTTGATGCGCAACGCCGACGTCGCGATGTACGACGTCAAGGCGCAAGGCCGCAACGCCGCCTCGGTCTACCGGCCGCAGTTGGCGGGCAAAGGCCGCGAAAAACTGGAGATGGAAAGCGCGCTTCACAAAGCCCTGGAGCGCGGCGAACTGGTGCTGCACTACCAACCCAAAGTAGATGTGCGTGGTGCCCGCATGGTGGGTGCCGAAGCGTTGATGCGCTGGAATCGCAACGGCGTGTTGGTGCCGCCCATGGACTTCATTCCTCTGGCGGAAGAAAGCGGCTTGATCGTTCCCATGAGCGAATGGGCCATCCGCGAAGCGGCGCGTCAGGCGCGTGTCTGGCAAGACAGTTTTGGGTTCAAGGATTCAATTGCCGTGAACATGCCCAACCGCTTGTTCGAGCGCACCGACTTGGTTGAACACATCCACCAAGCCGTCACCATGTACGGCGTGCCGCACAGCTCCATCGAACTGGAAATTACCGAAACCGGTTTGATGAAAGACCTGCAAAACGTCATTCCGTCTTTGCATCGCTTGAACGAAATTGGCGTTGAAATTTCTATCGACGACTTTGGCACCGGTTACTCGTCTCTGGCCTACCTCACCACACTGCCCATCAGCGAGTTGAAGATTGACCGCTCGTTCGTACGCGACCTGGGCCTGACGCCGCAAAGCTCGGCGGTGGTCACCGCTGTGATTGCGCTGGCGCGCTCGCTGGGCCTGCGAGTGATCGCTGAGGGTGTGGAAAACCTGCGCCAAATGGAGGTTCTGAATCGGCTGGGCTGCGGCATCATGCAAGGCTTTTTGTTCAGCCGCCCGCAGCCGCCCGAGGCGATAGAGCAATGGGTACAGCAAACCATATTGCCCAAAAAAGCGCCCTGGATAGGCAAGGCCAGCGACCTGGATGCCGCAGAGGCGCTGATGTCGCCTGAAGCTGCGCTGCGACGCAACAAACTTCCAGCCTCCTGAGGCCAGCCGGGACTCACCTTCGGCAGCGCCGCTGACCATTCCAAGCGCACCGCTGAAGTACCACTTGCGCGCCGCAAGACCATTGCATGACCGCCGGACGACCACCGCATGACCACCGAAATTGCGCCCGCACAAATAGCCAAAGCCACGCTGCGCCGTCTGACCCTGGAGCGTCTGGAACCGACCCCTGAAAACTACTCGGCGATTTACCGCCAAGAACAAGGCGGCGGCGCGGCGGTTGCTGCAGAACCAACGGCGGCTGCGGCTGCGGCTGCGGCTGCCACTGCTCCTGCGCCCGCAGTTTCTGGCGCGCAGCTGGCCGAACTGATTGAACGCACGGTGCGCGGGCTGGACCGTGGCAGCGTGCAGTGGACTTTGGCGCGTCGCAAGGACAGCCTGAAACGCGTGCTCGAAGGCAGCCGAGGAGACGCCGTGCGAATGCATCAGCGCCTGAGCGGCCTGCTCACCAGCTGGGACGACAGCAGTCCCGACGCCAGCCTGGAAGTTGACGCGCAGGCGGCTTCGAGCGCAAGCGGAGCTGAAACTTCTGCGGGGACTCCAGCTGTCGCGGCAGCCGTACCTGTGCCCGCACCCGCACCTGTACCCGCACCCGCACCTGCACCTGCACCTGCACCTGCACCTGCACCTGCGTTGTCTGCGCTTGCCGAGCCCGTGGCTCATGTCGACCCAGCCGACCACTCCGACCACGCCGACGCCACCACGCCGCAGTGGCAGCGCGTTGCCCAAGCCGTAGCACGCAGCCTGCGTCACGCTTTGCCCGCCACCGACGTGGCCGCGCGTGAGTTGTCGCAGGCGTTGAGCGCGGCTTTGGCGGGCTTGCAAAGCCGTGGCATCGAGGAGTCGCGCGTGCTTGAAATTGAGACGCTCTGCGGCCGGGCCGATTGGGTCATAGAGCACCGGCAAAACCTCACCGAGCAGTTGGGCGCGCTGTGCCATGAGCTCACCGACAGCCTCACCGATCTGGCCGAAAACGAAAGCTGGGTGCAGGGCCAAAGTGCCGTCATGCGTGAGCGCTTGGCCGAAGGCTTGACCGCGCGCAGCGTCAAATCGGTGAGCGAGTTGCTGCGCGTCACGCGCCAGCGTCAGGCAGGACTTCGCGTCGAACGCGATGCGGCGCGTGAGTCGCTGAAGTCGATGATTCAGAGCATGCTGGGCGACCTGGGTGAATTGGGCCAACAAACGGGTCGCTTTCAAGACAGCGTGGGCCGCTATGCCGACGTCGTGGAAAGTGCAGATTCGATGGAAAGCCTGGCCGATTTGGTGCGCGAGATGGTGACTGAAAGCCGCGCCGTTCACGAGGTCGTCACGCAAACACGCCAACGCTTGAACGACGAACATCAACGCGCCAGTGCGCTCACGGAAAAGGTAGATGCGCTGGAGTCCGAACTGAAGCGACTGTCGAACGAAGTTGCCACCGACCCGCTGACCCAGATTGCCAACCGACGCGGTTTGCTGCAAGCCTTCGAGGCCGAGCGGGCTCGCGCTGAGCGGGGTGCGGCTGGGGTCGGTACGGATGTCAGTGCAGGCGCCAATGCCAACGCCAACGCCAACGCCAACGCCAAAAGCGACGCCAATTCAGACTCCGATGCAGACCCCGATGCAGACCCCAATGCAGACCTCACTCCCAACACCATCCACCAAGGCGGTGCGGGCCTGTGTGTGGGTTTGCTCGACATCGACAACTTCAAAATATTGAATGACAAGTTGGGGCATGGCGCGGGCGATGAAGCACTGAAAGCACTTGCCAGAGTGGTGAGCACGACGCTGCGTCCCACCGACGTGGTGGCGCGCTACGGCGGCGAAGAATTTGTGGTTCTGTTGCCAGACACCGGCGTCGAAGAGGGCCAGCAAATCCTCACCCGTTTGCAGCGCTCCTTGACCGGCGGCCTGTTCATGCACGAGGACAAAAAAGTACTCGTCACCTTCTCGGCAGGTGTTACCGCCTACCGCCACAGCGAGGCCATCGAGGTGGCCCTGGAGCGCGCTGATCAGGCGCTGTACGAAGCCAAACGCACCGGAAAAAATCGCACCTGCGTGGGGTGAATTTCGTCCGGTGGTTTGTGGACGGCTCGGTGGCTTGCTGAAACGGTGCGCGCGACCAGGCGAGAGGCCCCAACGCCCTCATACGCGGGTGCGCCAAATCGGTCGTCAGGCCTCTCACCTCACCGCCGGGTGGTGGTTTTTATATGTCGCTCGTACATCACGACCGCCCGCCGCGCTTCACCACATCAAATTTCAAGCCGCTGTTGCCTTCGCCGCGCCCTGTGGTTTTGCTGCGGCCTATCCACAGCACGGCGCGGCCTTGGGGGTCTCGGGCGTAGTTGAAATTGCGCTTCAGTTCGATGCCGTCACGGGGCACTTCTTCGTCGGCCAGGCGCAAGTAGTCGTCGGTAACTTTTTGGTTTTGATCGATGCGCAGCAGGCTGCCGCGGGGGTGGAACATGAAGTCTTGCAAGGGGTTGTCGGCGGGGCCACCGACATCTCGTTTTTCGACAAAGCTGGGTTGCGCGCGCAGCCGCGCGATGAAGTCGGCGTAGGCGGCGTTGCGTGAATCTGCCAGACGCACCGGGTCGACTTGGTACGCGTGCGTGACCACTCCGCGTTGCAACTCGATGGACCAATTAAGCGCGCCGACGTCGCCTTTGCGCACCGGCAAAAACGGAATCCAGTTGGCGGCCACTGGCGTTTGCAGCACGTAGTGCAGCGGCGCGCCTTCTGCCAGTGCCACCGCGTTGGCTGGCAGACGCAGCGACTGCGTGGTGGCCAAGCGGGTGCTCTCGAACTTGCGGTCGAGCGGCTCGCCAGAACTGCCTTGCACCCGCTTTTCTATGCCCCACACCATGTTGGCCATCTCGTCGCGCATCAGCATCACGTGCTCCAGCGGTGGGCCTTCCAACGTGGCGGCGGCGGGGCACAAATACAGGATGTCGTCGAGGCGTTTGCGCGGCGCGGCGCCGACGAACGCGTTGGGCTGATTGCGCACGCTCATCTCGAACATCGTCCACTGCGAGCCGTCCAAGTTGCGCGCTGGCGGGATGGGCATTTCCACACCAAAGTTGTCGCTGACGACGAAGCTGTTGACCTTGTAGAGCGCGTTGGTGGGCAGCGTGACCGGCAGCACATACCAGTCGTTTCCAAACACCAAGGCGTACTCCAGCACGGCCACGCGGGTGAGGTCACTTTTGGCGGCACCGAGCATGCCGAAATTGACGCGGCCGTCTTCAAATTCCCAAAACCGGTCGGCGGGCATGCCGGGGTAGGTGGCCAGCGTGGGGAGCAGGCGTTTCCATTCGCAGGGCAAGGGATGTGCTGGCTGCGCAGGCGCGTCGGGGTTGGGCACGGCTGAGCCGACGGTGTAGGTGTGCCAGTCGAGCTTGCCGTCGGTGTATTCGTCGGCCACCAGGCGCGCGCCCGTTTGCGCGTCGCCTGCGGCCAGGGCAAAGGCGTACTCCAGGCGGTTGGGATTCCAGTAGGGGCTGGCACCGGGTTTGGAAACGGGGTGGGAAGCTGCCGTGCTGCCGTCGAAAGTGAACTCGTCCAGCCAGGTCGTCCAGCGCGTCAACACATCGGCCGCGGCCGCGGCTTGCGCTGCACTGGCACCCAAGCTGCTGACAAGTGCGGACATGGCGGCTGCGCTGCCCAGCAAAGGCCGCACGTCGGCGGCCAGCGCCAAGGCATCAACGGCTTGATCGTTGAGCAAGGTGTTCCACACAAAACCCAAGTTGTCGGCCGCCGCGTCCGTGGGCGCAGGCAATGCAGCGGGGTAGTTGGCAATGAGGCTGGGCAGCACACCGGCCAGACCTGCAACGCGAAGTTGTCGGCCCAACTGCTGTCCGGCCTGTGCGTTGAGTTTGGGGTGGCTGGCCAGCACTTGTTCGCGTTCGACCAAGGCTTCGATGGGCGGTTGGTTGGACCCCGCCGAAAACGCGACCGACACCGGCGGCGCTTTGCCACTTAGCGGCAGCAGGGTGTGCACCGGCAAGCCCAGCACTTGCAAGGCGGCGCGCACCGGGCTGCCCGCGTCCTCGGCTTGCAGCTCGTTGAATTGCCACTGCCGCGCCAGCATCCACAGCGGGTCGGCCAACTGCGCTTGCAGGCTCAGGGCCACGTCGTCCGAGGTGGGCAGCGGTTCCAGGCGCGACCAGGTGGTGGCAGACGGGTTGGGGCGCAGGTCGGCGATGTTCTTGAACGTGGCATTGGCGGAACTGAGTGAGAAGGCGTAGCTCATGGTGTGGTCCTCAATCCATCAATCCATCAATCAATCGATCTATCAATCAATCACTCAGCACGGCTTTGCCCGACGCCATCACGGCGCGGGCCGAGGCGCTGGCGATGTGCGCGTCGGCACGCAAGACTTGCAGGCTTTGCGTGATGAGTTTGCTGAAGTCCACCGAGGGCACATCGCGCTCGTAGTTGCTCGACAAATAAATGCCCGGCAAGATCAGGCCCAGCCCTTCCAGGTCTTGTGGTCGCACGGCACGCAGCTTGGCCAGCGCCAGCGCTTCTTGCACGGTGCCCAGCAACTCGTCCAGCGTCCAGGCATGTGCCGCGCTGTCGGCGGGCACGGCCAGCAAGATGCTTTGAGGTGGGCGCGCGCCAGGCGCGTCGAAGTGAAAACCCAGGCCGGTGGTCTCAATCAAGCTGGGTATCGATTCCATCCACTCGTCGATGTACAAGCCCGCCAAAGCGTCGTCTGCGGCGATGTTGTTCAGCGCGCCCGGTGCATGCGCCACCACGGCCACCACGCCGCGCAACACCTGCTTGTCGGCGAGTGGCAAGGCAGCCCAGTGGGCGGTGGCGCTGCGTGGAAATTGCAAGAGTTTCAGATCGTCCAAAGCGCCCTCAAAGCCGGTGCGACTGGCCAAAGCTTCGGCGGCCGTGAGCACGTCAGACAGCAGCGCGGTGGCTTCGCGCACGCAGGCCAATTTGGGCAACCATCCGGCGATGGTGGCCTGGTCGTTGTTCAGGTCAGCAATGCCCAACAAGGTGTCGCGGTCGGCCAGTGAGGCGGCCGCCTCCGCGGCGTAAGCGCCCAGACTGAAGCGCGGCAGCACGGGGAAGTCTTTGCCCACAATGGCTTTGATGCGGGCCACCGCCAAGGCGGCCTGCGCTCCATCGGCCACAGCGTTGCCGTCGCGGTCCACGGCGGCGGGCGCTGGGGCAGCGTCACGCCGGGCGCTGACTTCATTAGACAAAGCGCGACCTCGTGCCACCGCCAGCAGCAGCGAGTCGGCGGCGAGCACTTGCTCGCCCTGCGCATTGCGTCCGGCCTCGGGAACCGCGCGCGTGGCCAAAGCGCTGCGCCATCCCAGTTCATAGGCCTGCTGCAGAGCCGCTTGTATGGCGCTGAACATGGCGACGCTGGACGCCGCTGCGGGGTCCAGCGCGGCCACGCCGTCGAGGTCCAGCGCGGCGAGAGGCAGTGCGGCCGTCAGTGCATCGAGCACGCCTTGCGCGCTCGCATCCGCCACCTGCAAACGTGCTTTCAGCTCGGGCAAATCGACGCCGGCGAAGTCGCCGTCTGCCAGCAGCGCAGCCGTCTCCACACCGTCTTTGGCCAGCACCATGTCCATGCGGCGCAGTGGCCTGGCCTTGTTCAGCAAGCGGCGCAGCAACCAGGCCAACGACTCGAAGGCCACCAAACCCAAGCTGCCAGCTTCAGCCGGCGCATCGGCTTCCAGCACCAACGCCAATTCGTCGCCCTTCACATTTGGAAATTGAGCGGCTGCTTTCACGCCCAGCAAAGTCGCCAGGCGTTCCTGCACCGCGCTTTGGCCAGCGCCTCGTCCGGCGCTCTGACTGATCGCCTCAGACTCACTGTTCAGCACCAACCACAGCGGTGATTTGCCCAGCTCGGTAAGGCTGACCGACACGGTGCTACCGCTGTCGTTCCAGGTGTCGGTGGGCGGCGCGGGTGTGGGTGCCGGCGTGGGGTTGAGCACACGTGTGCGCCTGAGCACGCGGGCGCTGAACACATAGCGTTCGGGCTGGCCCAGCAAACGCGCCAGCCAGGCGTTCAGGCGCGGCTCCAGTTGCGCGGCCAGGTCGTCAGACGGCCAAGCACCCGCGTCGCTGCTGCCCAGCGCCACCACCACGCGCTGCGTGTAGCCGCGCACCGAATGCGGTGTGTCTGCCACGCGGGTGTCGGGCGGGCGCTCCTGTTTGTCGATGGCGGTCATCGCGGCACTGGCGCCGTCGAGGTTGCCACCGGCCATTTGGAACACGCTTTCTGAAATCAGCAGGTCAGACACCGCGTCCATCTGGTCGAGCAAATCGTCGAGCACACGCTGGGTGGCTGCGTCGTCCGTCACCGGCACACCTGCGGCGGGCCGCACCGCCGCCATGCCTGCGGTTCGGTAGGCATGGATCAGACGCACGCCGTCGACCGCGTCGCGGGCGGATATGGCTTCTTGCGGTTGGTCGGACGACGCAGGCCCCGTGGGCGCCAGCGGAAATTGGCGGCGGTATTCCAAGATGTGCTGCGACAAGCTCGCGTCGCGCAAGCCGCGCTCGAAGCGGTAGCCCAGCAGTGTTGCCATCGACTGGCCGTTCGCCATGCCCTCCAGCAAACGCTTGGCGCGCTTGACGCGGTGCGAACGCAGATCGATGTTGAACACGTCCTCGCCGTGGTGCCGGTTGGCCACGTGGCCGCTGCGCAAGATGGCCGCCGTGGTGGCTTGCTGCAGCGAAGGCGCGTGCACATAGCCCAGGCTGTCTTGCGCTGCATCGCCTGCTTGTTGCGAGTCGGACACCAGGTTTTCGACCACGCCAAACGCGCCGATGTGCAAGCCCTTGGGCGCGCTGTCGCGCATCTGGTCGAGGCGCCGCGTGGCGAGCGACGTGATCCACGCGTCCAGGCGGTTGGCGTACAGATCGAGCGTGGTCCTGAACGCCAAACTCAGCTCGGCCACGGGGCGGTCCTGCAGCGCGGACAAGCTGTCGTTGAAGCTGGCGATGTTGCTCATGTGCTCGGGAAAATCAAGTCCCAGTTTGGACAACCGCGCACCGATGGATTCCTCCACCGTCAGGTTTCCGGTGGTGTTTTTCAGCTGCAGTCCGAGCACCGCTTTGGCATGGCCCATCACATGCTGGTCACCGATCAAGGCGGTGTTGTCGGTGCCCACGTATTCGGCCACGCGCATGCGCTGCGCCGCCACTTTCAGGGTGGTCGACAAGCCGGGCTGACGCCGAAGATGCTCGCGAAGCAGGCGCTCGCCCGCGTTCACAAATTCTTCGTCGGCTGCGAATGCCAGCATGGCCTCCAGCAGCGACACCGCGTTTTGCCGCGCCACGATTTGCGCGCGCACATTGGCTGCGGGCGTGGTCAATATTTTCAGCAATTCGGCGATGAAGTTGCCATCGCCGGGAAGCTTGGCGTCGCCTTGCAGCTCGCGTCCTGCGTTGTCGGGGTCGCGCATCACCCAGGGCACGGCGTTGAGGGAATGGGCTTTGGGCACCACGGTGCAGGTGGCCACAAACGGCAGCTTTTGGGGTGCGGCTTTGCCGGTCAAAAGTTGCTCCAGGCTGGCCGCCATGAACTGTCTTTGCCAGGTGGCAAAAGTCTGCAGCGCGGGAAAATTGGCGGCCGCCGCCGGACCCATCACTTGCCAGTAGTTTTTGGCCACCGACCACGGCTGCATGGCCAGCACCTGGTGCAGGCTTTCGGCGCTGGGGTCTTGCAAGGTGGGAACCTTGTGCTGAACACGCTCGAAGTTGCTGCGAAACCAGTTGGCCGCTTGCGCTACTTCGCGCTCCAGCGGCGAGTTGGCGTTGGGCACATAGGCGCGCGCCGTGATGGGCAAAATTCCGTAGGGCTGCTTGCCCACGCGCAGCGCCGACAGCGGCCCGCTGGGGCGCAGGTAGCGCACGCACCAAGCGCGCAACTGCCCTATGGCGTCGTCGCTGAGCAAGCTGTGCGAGCTGTCGATCGGGTTCCAGAAATTGCGCAGCGTGTAGCCCAACGTGGACTTCCACAAGGCGTTCAGCATGTGGCCCGCCGTGGCACCTTCTTGCAGGTCGCCGTTCGGGATCAACCCCGCGTCAAACAGCTCTTTGGGCAGGCCCAGGAACTGCTGCATCCTGGCACCCGAGCTTGCCAATTCGTCCGCCACCACCGCGGCGCGTGCAGCGGCTTCCGGGGGGTTGAGCGCGGTGTTCAAGTCGCCGCCCTTTTCGCTGTAGCCGGAGCGTGCCGCGCTGGTGTTGTTGGTGGGCGTGCCCTGCGACACAAACTTCAAACCGGCGCTGCTTTGGTGGTTGTCCAGCAATTCGGCGATCAGCTCGGCGGCCGAGTCGGGCGACTGCGTCCAGTCCACGCCCAACACAATCAGCCTCGACAAGCCGCCCAACAGGCGGCCGCCGCTGCGCAAGTCGCTTTGCGTCACGCGCATGCCCATGCCCACTTTCACGGCCTCGTCGAAGTTCACCATCCAGGCCAACTCGTCGCCGAAGGCGTCGTAGTCTTCCGGCTGATCTGGCTGCGGCGCGTTGGCTTGCGCGGGGTCGAGCGCGGGTGACATGGGCACCAAGTCGGGCACGGCGCTGCCCCACACGCGGAAGACTTCCACCTCGCCGCCCACCACACCTTGCGCGCGGCGTTGAAAGCCAATGGCCACAAATCGGTCGGGCAGGGCGGTCGCATAGACCGCTTGCGCTTTCGGGTCGGCCATCACCACGGCTTCGTCGTTGAACGTGGGCTCCAGCTCGGACGAAACCAGCGTGTCGTCCAGCTCTGCCAAGTTGGTGGGCGGCACTTGCCGCACGATCCACGCCGCCCGCGCCGGCCGGTAGCGCCGCGCAATTTCGGTCCACGGCGATTGCTTGTCCATCGGATTCGCGTACCTCAAGCGCCAATACTGTTTGCCGGCCTCCAGCTCCGAGGGCGTCAAACCCGGCTCGTGCGCCATGGTGTGCAGCGCGTCGGGGTAGATGCGAATCATCAGCTGCTGCGTGTCTTTGCTGTAGCGCGTTTGCAGCGCCACCGGCATCAACATCACAGGGTGTTGGGTGGTCAATGCCTGTACCAAAAAACCGGGGTCTTCATGGCGCAGGCGCAGTTGCTCCGACAGTTCGGTGAGCTGCCCGAGCTGTCCGCGCGTGCCTTGTTTGCCTTCGCGGACTTGCTGGCTCAGTTGCTCGACCACCGCTTGCTGCTGGGCCTGCTGCCGCTCGGTGGCGCCGCTGCTGGCCAGCAGCTCCAACTCGGTTTGCGCCCTTGACAGCGCTGCGCTGGACGCGCGTTGCGTGCTGCGCATTTGCTTCAGCTCGCTGCGGGCGGCGTTGATCTGTTGGAGGTCAAGTTTCAAGACGGGCATGGCGGTCTCCGAAGCAGGGCTGCTGAGGGCTCAGGTATCGAAAGGTGGGTGTGCGCCACTCAAGAGGCGAGGTCATCGCCCACGTAATAGGCGCGAAATGGTGTCTGGATCAAGGCCTTGGCGATGTGCGCTGCGGTCGAGGCGTCTTCCAATTTTGGAAAGGCCACAAAGTTGGGCAAGCTGACTGCGAGCAAGTCGGCCACGCTGGCGTAGGCACCGGCATTCACGCCCACTTGGTCCCAACTCATGGCCTTCCAGGGGTTGGACTTTTGCTTCACGGGGTCGTTGGCTGCCAGTGGGGCCAGCATGGCCAGGTGCTCGCTGAGCGCGGAGCGCGGTTGCAGTCCAAAGCCAGGCGTCAGCGCGCGTGGGTTCTGGGCGCGCCCCATGCGCCGCTGCCCGGGAATCGGGTCGCCCACATCAAAGCCAAAGCGTGGTTCGCTCATTTGTTCTTCCAACACAAAGCACCAGTCCGCAATTTCTCCTTGCGCAATGTCAAAGCCAAAGAAGGTGATGTCGGGTTCGATGAAGCCCGAGAAGATCGGTGTTTTGATGGCGCCGAGCGCCGCGCTCCCGTCGCCATTTTTTTGCAGCTGTGGTTTGTCTGGAGCTGGCTTCGGTGCCACACGCCGCCAGGCGTACACCGCCGTGTTCGGATAGCGCCTGAGCAACTGGCCTTTGACGAGCAGTGCCACGCGCTGCGGCGGCGGGTCGGTTGGCAGCGCGCCGGGCTTGGCGGGCAGCGGCGGGAAGTTGCTGTCGGCGCGTTTGCCCAAAGGCTGTTTGCCCCATTGGTGGATGGGCTGCATGTCATCGAGCACCACGTTGGGTTGCCCCGGATCGACGCTGAGGCGGCCCCAAAACCGCTGGAACGGCGTGCCGCGCAGGTCGGTCGGAAAGCCGCGCCACAACAGCTCGCGGTTCATCTCGTGGTTGGCACCCACCATGAAGCCGTCGACGAAGAACTGGTTCACCTTCACCAACATGATGGTGTCTTCGGGAATGCCGTCCACGCCCGGCATGAAGGCTTGTTTGTCGTGCCGGGCCAAGGTTTGGTACATGGGCTCGGGCAGCTTCGGCCAGGCCATCACGCGGTCGAACAATTCGGGAATCATGAAGCGCTGTTGCGCTGCCAACTCGTCGCTGGCAAGGTACTTGCCGACGAAAAAGTTGCTCTTGGCCGCTGCTGCGCCCGCGATGGACACCAGCGACTGCAGCCGCGCGGGCAAGGTGTCGCTGGGGTTGCTGCGCGTGCGCACCACCGCAGCCGCAGCGCCCACCGCAAAGTCGATTGGCTGCACGTCGACATGACTCAGCACGAAGCCGTCGCGCATCAGCGCCTGCGTGCCGCGCGTGGCCACGGCAAAGCGGTTCAGTACTTCGCGTTTGCGGGTGGCCGGTGGCAAGGTCAGCGTCACGGTGTCGCTGAGGGCTGCGGTTGCGCCCGTGTTCGCGAACTGGAAACCGGCGTTCAAAGTGAAGGTGGACGGCGCAGCTTGCGGGTCGGTTTGCAGCGCGTTTACCGGAAGCGATGCAAACAGCGACGCGTTGTTGAACTGGCGCGCATCGCTGACGTTCACCTTGCCCAGGTTCAGCCCCGCGACTGTGGCCAAAGCACGATTTCTATCGGCCGGGTTGGCGGGTACTTCAGGCTTCACAGACTGCCGCGATTTGTCCAAACGCAGCAAGGCTTTGTCCAGGCGCAATTGGCCGTTGCGCGCATCCAGACGCATGGTGCTGAACTGCAAGCTGTTTTTGCGGCTGCCCGCCTCGATCAGCAAACCTTCCACGCCGCGTTTGCCCAGTGACTCCACCGCGCTGGCAATCACGCCCCAATCGCTGCCGCGAATTTGCGGTGCGGCCGATGCCAGCAAACCAAAGCGTTCGACGTGCGCGTCGGTGAACACGCCTTGGCTTTGGCCGACCTTGATGGTCAAGCTGGGCGAGCCAGCTTGCGCCAGCAAACCTTGCGCGTTGAGGCCGCTTTTCAGCATGGTGCGAACCAGTGCCGCGCTGACCTGGTTGCCCAGACCGAAGCGGCTCAAGTCCAGCGTTTGTGCGTCAAGGTTGACGCCGTCCAACAGCTTGGTGCCGACGATGCCGTCGGGCATGAAGCCGTTCACATCAAAGGCCGCCGTCTTGGTGGTGGCGGCTGCCATCACGCCCACATAACGCTGCATCACACCCGGCAGTGCAGTGCTGTTGCCGGTCATGCGCGCGGCCATGCGCAAGGTGCGCCGCTGCGGGCTGGTGATTCGGCGCATGCCGGTGTCCATCAAGGCGGCAGGCAGGCTGGAGCGCTCAAGCTGTCCGCCCAGAGACGCGAGCTGGCCGTTGATGCGGTAAGCCGCACCCACTCCTGCACCCACTCCAGCACCTACGCCAGCACCTACGCCAGCACCTACGCCAGCACCACTCAGCGCTTCGATGCGCGACAGCGCAGGGCCCATCACCTGCAGCAAGCGCTCGGGCGGCAGCTTGTCGAAGTGTTTGCGCTTCAAGGCCAGTTGCGCTTCGATGGCCAGGCGCGTCATGTTCATGCGCCTTTCGGCTTCCAGAATGCTGCCAATCTGATCCCACGCGGCGTCCACGTAGTCGTCTTGGTTTTTTCGCACCACCTCGGCGCCGTAACCGGCCGCGCCTCGGTAGCGTGGACTCAAATTCAGGTCGGCCAACCAGTGCTTGCTTTGGTCTGCGAGTTGCACCGATTGCAGCTTGGCGTGCCAGCCGCCCACCACTTGCGGCTTCACTTCCAGGCGCGCGCCCAAGTGGTTCAAGCCCGCGTCAGTCACCGGGTTGGCCGTTTGGCCTGCCGGCGTGTTGATGATCGCCATCAGGCTTTCTGCCTGCACCGCGTTGGGCTTGGCGCCGGCCTGGTATTTGATGGGAACCAGCGCGCCTTCCATGGTCTCCAGCGGCACCGCCTGGAGGCCGCTGAGCACGCTGTCCACGCTCATGGGTGAGGTGCCCACCTTGCCCAAGGTGTCGGCCAAGGCCGTGCCTTTGTAGGCGCTGGGTGTTTTCAGGCGCCGCGCGAGCGACTCAAAGTCGCCTGAGGCGCTGGTCGAAAACTCCCACCAGTGATAGACCGGCAGCACCACGTCGGCCACGACCTGCTTGTTCCACGCCGGGGCAATGGTTTGCATGGCGGGCGATTTGTCGTCGGCCAGCCCCAGACCGCGCAAGCGGCCCGGCTCAAACGCAGGCACCAGACAGGCCACGTAGTTCGTGCTCTCGCTCAAGCGGCGCGGGCAGATCAGACGTGACACATTCGTGGCGGGGCGGGTTTGCAAATCGCTTTGCAAACCCGCAGCTTCAGACGCTGAACTCACCACTTGCGCGTGCGCCCACGACCATGAATCTGCCAGGTCAGGCAGCTCGGTTTTCACGTCGGCCGCGTTGATGCGGATGCTGGGCATGTTGGCTTGCGGCTGCATGCGCGGCAGCCCGCTTTTTTTGACCTGCAAAACGATCAGCACCAACCACGGCCGCAGCTGGTCTGCGTCGTTGTTTTTGGCGGGCGTGAGGATCCACGGGAAGTCGGGTGGATCGAAGTCGATCAAGGCCAGATAGTTGGGCTCGAAGTTGTGCGAATTGGGCTTGGGGTCGGTGCGAACAATCAGGCTGGTGTCGATGCCTATCACGTCGCCCGGCCCGTAGAGCTGCATGGAAATGGGCGCGAAGTTGCTGGCCTGCAAAGGCGCGGCCAGCTTCACGCCCACGCTGGCCACGGCGCGCGACGGCATGGCGCCCAAGCTGTCTTTGTCGCCCAGCGCCACGGTCAGGCCGCGTCGCACCCAAGGCAAAAATTGGTAAGCCACTTTGGTGATTCCGACATCAGGATTGGCCATGGTGAGGTTCCTTTTGCTTGCGGGTTCTGAATGCGCTGGGAACGCAGAATCTAGAAAGCCGTGACCGTCTCGAAGGCTTCAACAATTTGCAGGTTTTTGCCCTGCGCGCCGAGCGCGTCTTGCGCTTGCCAAAACGACGTCGCGGCCGCGCCTGCCAAGGCGCTGCCCTTCATCGTGCCGCTGCCCATGTCGAGCGTTTGCAGCACCGCAGGGTTGACTTTGATCTTGCGTTCCACCTCGGGACGCAACTGCGCGGGCCTGCGTTTGTCCGAGCGTGCAGCCGCGCCCAATGACAAGCCCCAATCGGCATAGGCTGCGCTCGACAACGCGCCTGTGGCCATGAGCGACGGCACCGTCGGTGTGGACAGATTGCGCTCTTCGTAGTCAAACGAATCGCTCACCATGCCGCCAAAGGCGTAGTTGCTTTGGCCCACGGTGAAGCCGGCTTCAAAGCTGTCGAACGACGGCTTGTGCAGCAAGTCGTCTTCATTCACATTGAAGAACTGCGCCGCCGCAAAGCTTTGCTGGATGCGCGTGTCGGGAGTGCTGGTTTGCATGTTGGCCTGCGCGCCAAACAGCACCTGATCGATGGCGATCTGTTTTTCGCCTTCTACCGCGTCGGTGCCCAGCTTGTCGAGCCGCTTGCCCAGCGGCATGCGCTTTTGCAGGAATTGCAGCGTCGCATTCGGGTGGGCGATCAACAGCTTGTCTGCTTGACCTTCAGGGGGTGGTGGCAGCTTGGCAAAAGTTGCAAAAGCCTCGCCGCCCACTGGCAACTGCGCTGACCAATTGCCCGCGCTTTCCAGCTCCGGGCGCAATTCGTCGACCAGCCTCTTGACGCGCACCGTGGTGGCGCGGTCTTCGCCCCAGGCCTCGTCCACATGGAAGTGGAAGTCGGGCAGCGGCCACGGCGTGTGAACCTCGGCGCGGCCGATGATGTGCCAGCGGCCGGGGCCTTCGAACTGGCCGTAAATATCAACCTTGGCGAAGTCGATGCCAAACACTTCCACCCCGGCATAAACATGCAAATCGCATTCGAAGTGGAATTTGGGCTTGAGGTAGATGATGGCGTTGAACTCGAACCCGCCCTCGAAGCTGGCAATGCCGATGTCGCCCCACACACGCAGGGAAGAACCGCCCTGCACCGTGGCCGCCGTGACGGCAAAGTAGCCGGTGAATTGCAAGCCCACGATGCCGATGGAAAACTCGGCCCCAATGCGCTGAAACGGCGACGGCAAGCCGGGCGGCAGATCGGTGAATTTAGGGTGAAAGCCGCCCGCGCTGATGAGGAAACTCGGCTGGCTGCCAAACACCGCGCGGAAGGCGAATTGCCCGGTGAGTGCGATGAACACCACGCGCGAATCGCGCAGCACGCCGTCAAACCAGATCTTCAGCGGGTCAAACACAATGCCGCCGGCAAAGTCCACCTGCAAGCGCAACAGCGCCAGCGACTTGTCCACCAGCGGCGGCAACTGAACAATGATCTGGCCGACAAAAACCAGCTGGCTGGGCTCAATCAAAACGCCCACGCGCGCGGTCACCAAACTGGGCGTGCCCCAACCCAACTCCAGCATCGGGCCGATGATGAAACCGCCTGCCTTGAACGGAAATATCACCCGCAGTTGGTTGAAGATTTGCGGTGCATTGGCCACCGGGTTTTGCGGGAATAAAAAGCTGTCCAGCGAGCCCGAATTCAAACCCGCACTCAGTGCGTCGATCGACACCGTGTGCTGCACGCCCAGCAAACCGCCAATGCCGGTGAGGGTGAATCCGAAGCCGAGTTGAATGGGCGGCAACTGCGCCGTGATGATGAGCAAAAGCGACCAGCCGCCCGGGTTTTTGGTGTTCAACAAGCCGATGGCTTTGACGCCGATGGCCGCAATTTTGATGTCGAGAATGCCGCCGTATTCGCCCCGCTCGGGATCGAACAGCAAGAAGCCTCCCCCCTTGACGATGCCTGCGTCGAGCACCAGGCCGGCGCCCGACGGCGGCTTCAAACCCCAGAGCTTGTCGGGCACACCGGACAGCATGTTTTTCAGGGTGAGCTGAGTGCCCAAGCGGTCGATGGAGCCGCTGAACGGGCCGATGGACACCTGGAACGAACCCGACAACTCCATCTCGATTTTGTTCAGCCCGTCGGCCTTCTTCAACTCGAACGTGAGGAAGGGAATTTGCACCGGGCTGTTGGGTATTTTTTGCAGCGGGATGGTGGCCTTCAAGCCGGTGCCGTCCTTCATGCGCAGCCCGCCGGCCACGTCGGCGATCAGGCCGAAGTTCAGTGCCACTTCGATCTTGTCGCCGATCACCGCGCTGAGCAAAGCGTCGTCGCCGATGTGCAGCACCAGCACGCTGTCTTTCAAATCAAACTCAACTTGCGGCGAGGTGTTTTTCAGCGTGATGGCACCTGAGACTTCACCGATGGAAAAGTGCGTGCCGTCGGCCTTGCCGAGCACCAGGGGCTTGGTCACGCTTCGGCGTGAAAACTTCAAGCCGATGTCCACAGCGCCGCTGAATTCAGGCGTGGGCAAAGCAGGCGGAAGCGGTAGTAGCGCGGGCAGCTCGAAGGCCACTACAAACTTCGCGGCAGAAATCAACGCCAATTGAAATTCGCTGCTCACCGAGGCGGCGGTGTCGAGCTTGCCGTCCAGTTCGGCAAAGAATTTGGCTGGCCCCGCAGGCGGTGTCGCGTCTTCAAAGCCGAGTTTGAGTTTGAGCGCCTTGCTGTTGTCGCCGTTGTGCGCCAGCACGAACTCGCGGGACACGTTGACTGCGGGCAGCGTCAGGCCGGGGCCGCGCGCAATAGCGCGAGTGGTTGCCGCGCCTGGTGTCGGGAAGGCGCGGTCCAGGATGGTGCCCACGGCGATGATCGCCAGGCCCATGACGGCTTGCATCTCCAACACCTTGGCCTCGGTGGGCGCATCCGCCACGTCGGCGTTCTTGCCGAGCAAGGTGTAGATCAACCGCCGCGCCGGTGCGTCTGCATCAGGCGCGTCCACGTCGCCGCTCAAGATCAACAGCAGCTTGGCCAGCGAATACGCGCTGGGCGGCTTGCCGGGGTCGGCGTTGACGATGCGGTCAATTTGTTGGATCACGGCCGACAAATCGTCGATCGACAGCGCGCCTGCCGCCAAGTCGTCGAGCACAGCGCCCAGTGTTTTCAGCGCGGCCAGCGTCTCGCCGGTGACCATGGTCGCGACCGCCAGTGAACCCGACGAGGCGTGGCTGGCCTTGAAATTTTTCGGGTCAACGGTGGCTTCGGTTTTGTCCAGCTCCAGGCCCAGTCGGGTGCGCAGCGCGTCGCCCAACTTGCTGCCCAAGGGGAAAGTGGGCAACGGTGCCACGCCCACGTCCGAGATGTTGCTTTGCATCCATTGCACCGACGCGCCCAGCCACCGGAACGAACGCAAAAACACTTTGTCTGCTGTGACCGCCATGACCACCCCTTTGCCTTCGGCTTTGCTCGCGATGCCTGCACCGACTCTCACAACGTCGTGGCTTGCATCAGCGTGGCCGTGCAAGGAAGCGCGAACTTACGCCTTTGAGCGCGCGGCGCTACCCCCTAGTTCGTTGACCGAGTGAGGGAGGGAGGTGTTTGTTGGGTGTCGCAGCGCGTTTTTCGGCACTGGACAAACAGCCCACGCCGTTCGGGCTGAGGTGTCAAGTCCCTGCGCTGGCATGGCCAAAACCGGTGGCAAGCGGCGTGAAGGATCAGCCTCGAAACCAGACCGGCCGGCGTGGTCACCGCGCTACCTTCGCTTACCAAATGACGCTGTTGGTCAAGTCGTACCCAACGCCGCCAAGTTGGCGCGCATCGTAGCCACCGGCGCATAGCCTCGGCACACCAAATGCAGCTCGTCGCCCTTCGCAGCAATCACCGCAGGAAAGCCAGTGATGCCCCAGCGCTGCGACTGTGCAAAGTCTTGCAGCGTGGCGTCGCGCATGGCCTGTGATGCGAAGGCCACGGCAAACTCGGCGCGCGGCAAGCCCACAAGTTCCGCCACATCGGCCAACACTTCAGGTCGGGTCACGTTTTTGCCCTCGGCATAAAACGCGGCTTGCACGGCCTTGAAGTAAGCCCAGGTGTGCTGTGGCCACAGAGAGCGCACAGTCACGGTGGCGCGGCTGGCAGGCTCGGTGTCATACACGAAGCCTGGTTCATGCAAGGCGGTGTGGGGAGCCTGCGCAAACGGCAAGCCGCTGGCTTCTTGCACATGGTGCCAATGGCCGAAGATTTCGTCGGCGCGGCCGGGGGCCAGCGTGTCGGTGGTGAAGGGCCGCAGGCCGCCCATCACCAAAGCCAATTGCAAAGGCTGCAAATCGCCGGGCTCTGCCAACAGTTCAGACACGGTCTTGCCAAAGCCGTAGCACCAAGAGCACATGGGGTCGGCAACGTAGATGAGGTTCATGGGTTGCAGTGTCGCAAACGCCAAAGCACAAGCCAACACCAACCTGTCAGTGGACTGCAAAATCTGCCCACACCAAACGGAGCTTCAAATGATTCAAGGCGCTTGCCACTGCGGTGCAGTCACCTGGAAATTGCAAGCCACGCCGAGCTCAGCCACCGCCTGCAACTGCACGGTGTGTCGCCGCTACGGCGTGCTGTGGGCTTATGACTTCGAAGGCGAAGGCGTCAGCGCTGCTGGCCACACCACGGCCTACGTTTGGGGTGAAAAATCCATCGGCTTTCACTTCTGCCCGGGCTGTGGATGCGTGGCCTATTGGCGAAGCGAGTTGCCGGGCGCAGACGGCAGACGGCGCATGGCGGTGAACCTGCGGCTCACCGAACCCGAGCCCATTGCCCACCTGCCGATTGACCGCTTTGACGGCCTTGTGGATTTTGTCGACCTGTCGAAAGACGGCCGCTGTGTCGGTGATCTTTGGGCCTGATCTTTGGTCCTGATATTTGGGCTTGATATTTGGGCTTGATATTCGGGCTTGATATTCGGTTTTGCCGTGCCTGAATTTCACGTCCTGTCATGAGCATTTCAGACTTCACATGTCGCGTCGCTGGCGTGTTGGATGCAGTGACGATTTCTGCGTTGTCGATTCAAGTATTTCTCGACACCTGCGCAACCGAAGGCGTTCGTCCTGATTTGGCGCGCAAGGCGCATGCAGAGTATTCGATAGAGGCATTTTCTGAGCGACTTGCCCAGCCGCAGCGCCGCTTCATCGTGGCTGAAAGGGACGAGGGGCTGCTTCTTTCGAGGGCCAGAGCCACCCGAATCGGCTGTTTGCGAAGCGTTTCGCTCCGATTCGCTAGTCCCGCTCCGTTCGTCCTGATCCTTCGACACCTCAGCGCGAACGGAGTGGGGTGGTGTGAAAAGTCTCTAGGCCCGCCGCCTCTCTCTGTCCATCGATTCGGCCCGATGGCGTGTTAATTTTTCTGCCGTTCGGACTGAGGTATCGAAGTCTTGCGCTGGTTCCGGGGGAGCACTCCCACACACCCGCCCCCGTTCGTCCTGAGGTATCGAAGGACCTGCTCGGGATGCACGTAGGCGCTTCGATACCTCAGCGCGAACCGGGGGTGGGTTGACGTGCATATTCATTCGACCCATCTGGCTAAACCCCTCCTTCACTCCCCCAACAACCGCACCTTCACGCTCTTGCCCTTGACCTTGCCTGCATTCAATTTGGCGCAGGCTTGTGCGCCGATTTTTCGGTCTACCGCCACATAGGTTGCAAACTCGTTGACGTTGATCTTGCCGATTTGGCTGCTGGCGTAACCGGCGTCTTTGGTCAGCGCGCCCAACACGTCGCCGGGGCGGATTTTTTCTTTGCGGCCGCCCAGTATTTGCAGCGTCATCATGGGCGGTGCCAAAGGGCCTTGCCCGGTTGCAGTCAGTTCGCTCAAAGGCTGCCACTGCGAGGTGAAGCCTTGCGCTTTTTCGATGTTGCCCACTCGGCCCATCTCGTCCATGCTGACCAAGCTGAGTGCCCATCCTGCTTCGTCCACCCGGCCGGTTCTGCCGATGCGGTGCGTGTGTGTTTCCAGTTCATAGCTGATGTCCACGTTGATGACGGCTTCCAATTGCGCGATGTCCAATCCGCGCGCCGCCACGTCGGTGGCCACCAGCACGCTGCAACTGCGATTGGCAAACTGCACCAGCACCTGGTCGCGGTCGCGCTGCTCCAGATCGCCGTGCAGTTCGAGGGCTGAAAAACCCTGGCCGCGCAGCACGTCCACCAGGTCACGGCATTGTTGTTTGGTGTTGCAAAACGCCAGTGTGCTGACGGGGCGGTAATGGTTGAGCAGCGTTGACACCGCATGCAGTCGCTCGCTGTCCTTGACTTCATAAAAGCGCTGGCGAATCTTGCTGGCAGCGTGCTGCGCCAGCAGCTTCACCTCTTTGGGCGCGCGCATGAATTGCTGGCTGAGCTTGACGATGCCGTCGGGGTAGGTGGCCGAGAACAACAAGGTCTGGCGTGTCTTGGGGCACTGCTTGATGACGGTGGCCATGTCCTCGAAAAAGCCCATGTCGAGCATGCGATCGGCCTCGTCCAGCACCAAGGTGTTGAGCGCCTGCAGGTCGAGGCTGCCGCGCTCCAGGTGGTCCATGATGCGGCCCGGCGTGCCCACCACGATGTGCGCGCCGTGCTCCAGACTGGCCAGTTGCACGCGAATGGTCGCGCCACCACACAGCGTCAAAATTTTGATGTTTTCTTCGGCGCGCGCCAGGCGCCGAAGCTCTTGCGTGACTTGGTCGGCCAGCTCGCGCGTTGGGCACAGCACCAAGGCTTGCACCGCAAAGCGGCGCACGTTCAAGTTGGCCAGCACCGCCAACGCAAAGGCCGCAGTTTTGCCACTGCCGGTTTTGGCTTGGGCAATCACGTCATGGCCCGCCAAGGCCAAAGGCAGCGCGGCCGCCTGTATCGGCGTCATTGCCAAATAGCCGAGTTGCGCCAGGTTGGCCAGCACGTTGGGCGGCAGCGGCAATTGGCTGAAGGAGTTTTCTGCGGACGCGGGCGCAGAAGCGGACGCAGAAGCAGACGCAGACGCGGATGGAGGGACGGGGGCTGGGGTCGGTGTGAGCGTTGGGGCTTGTGTCATTCCCGATTATCGAGACTCTGTTCCTGGGTGCCTGCCAGGGAGCGCCGCCGCTACCATGACCGCTCACCGCCACCCCTGATCGACTGCTCATGGCCCTCAGCCTGCTCGCCCTCTTAGACGACATTGCCACGGTGCTTGACGATGTGGCGCTGCTCACCAAAGTAGCGGCGCAGAAAACCGTCGGCGTGTTGGGCGATGACCTGGCGCTGAATGCCCAGCAAGTGCACGGCGTGGCGGCCGAACGTGAGTTGCCGGTGGTGTGGGCGGTGTTCAAAGGCTCGGCCTTGAACAAGGCCATCCTGGTGCCGTTGGCGCTGACCATCAGCGCCATTGCACCTTGGGCGGTCACGCCGCTGCTGGTTTTGGGCGGTTTGTTTTTGTGCTTTGAAGGCTTTGAAAAATTGGCCCACAAGTACTTGCACACTGCGGTTGAAGACACCCAGCGAAAGGCCGAGCTGGAGCAGGCCTTGAACGATCCAGCGGTGGACATCGCGAGCTTCGAAAAAGATAAAATCAAGGGAGCCGTCCGCACCGATTTCGTGCTGTCTGCCGAGATCATCGCCATCACCCTGGGCACCGTGGCCACGCAGCCGCCGCTGACTCAGTTCAGTGTCTTGGCACTGGTGGCAGTGATGATGACGGTGGGCGTTTACGGCGCCGTGGCGGGCATCGTCAAGCTGGACGATTTGGGTTTGTTCCTGAGTCGCAGTGCGGGCGAAAACGCTTGGGCACAACTCAAGCGCAAGGTGGGTTCGGGCGTGTTGCGCGCCGCGCCTTACTTGATGCGCGGCCTCACCATCGCAGGCACGATTGCCATGTTTTTGGTGGGCGGCGGCATCCTGACTCATGGAATCCCGTGGTTGCACCACACCTTGGAAAACTGGGCCGGTTTGGCAGCACAACAGGCCGCACAGTTGCCGCAAGCGGGCACCGTGGTGGGGTGGTTGATTCCGCCGTTGGGCGATGCCGTGGCGGGCCTGACGGCGGGCGCTGCAGTTTGGTTGGTGGTCAGCGCTGTGAAGCGTTTCAGAGGTGCCGCGGCGTTGTCTTGATCGCCGAGCGGAAACGGGCTTGCCGGGCCCGTGCCGTGCATAAGTCACAACACGCTGGATGTGCGTGGTTGGTTGTGTGTTCGCTGCTCAAACTGTTACTCCGCGATACGGACAACACCGCTTTCTATCGAGGTCAATGCGAGCAGCGTGAGGGAGCGCAACAGCGGCAGGCACGCCGGCTTCGGCACCGGTCAACGCGGTGATTTGACGGCCACGGTGGCGGCAGTGCTGCTCGATGCTGAAGCGCGTGGCGACAGCGCTGCGCGCAGCGCCGGCAAGCTGCGCGAACCTGTTTAGATGATGGCCGGCGTGTTGCGCGCGTTGAACGGAACCACCGACGGCGACCCGCTGGGCTGGTGGTGGGGCGAAAACCTCAGGCAGCACCTGTTTCGCCCGCCCTCGGTGTTCAACTTTTACTCACCGACCTACTCGGTCGCGGGCACCGAGCTGGTTGGCCCCACCTTCGGTATCCACAGCGTGGGCCCGCTGTTCGCGCCGCTGACCAAGGCCCAGTACCGCGCCGCGGCCGCCAACTCCGAACTCTTGCCCGACAGTTTGTTCAGCCACTCCGACCAGCAAATTTTGTGGGAAACCGGCAGCTCGCAGTCGCTGACCCGCACCGGTTGGGGCGCGCGTGCGTCCGAGACCTTGAGCACCGCCAACCCCGTTATTTCAGTGGCCGGCAGTGCGCGCTACGGCTTGGGTACTTTGCAGGCACCGCTGGTGCTGCCCGGGCCGGGCTCTAACTTCGGCGCTTACGGCTTGCAGTCCACCGACACCTGGGCTCCGCAAGTGGCTCGCAAAGCCGCCATCGACGCGCTGTATGCGCAAACCCAGGATGTCAGCTTGGGCGACGCCTACACGGCGGCGCAGCGCAAAGCCTTCACGGTTTCAGAGCGCTTGGGGGCGTTGGTCAAAGTCAAGCCTGGCGACCCTGCGGCCGTGGCCGCCATCGACGCCGCATTTGCGCCCATTACCATCGCCGGAAAAATCACCAGCGGCTTGGGCAATCAGCTTTATCAACTGGCCAAACTCATCAGCGGCAACGCAGTGGTGCAAGGCAACAGGCAAATTTTCTTTGCCAGCATGGGCGGGTTTGACACGCACGGCAATCAAGTCATCACCGGCAGCCCCACAGAAGGCGAGCACGCCAACTTGCTGAAACAGGTGGGTGACGCCTTGGGGGCTTTTTACGGCGCGCTCAAGGCACTGGGTTTGGACACCGCTGTCACCACCTTCACCCAAAGCGATTTCGGCCGCACTTTCGCTGTCAACAACAGCACCGGTACCGACCACGCCTGGGGCAACCAGCAGCTTGTGATGGGTGGCGCGGTGAAAGGGGGCCAAACTTACGGCGCGTATCCCGAACTGGTGCTGGGCGGCCCGAACGATGTGGGCGTGAACGGTTGGGAACTGCAAGGGCGTTGGATACCGACCACTTCTGTAGATCAATATGCCGCCACCTTGCTGGGTTGGTTTGGCGCGAGTGAGTCGCAGCTGGCCACCGTGCTGCCCAATTTGAAGAACTTCGGCGCGGCCCGCAAATTGGCGTTTTTATAGGGCCCGTTTGCGTGGACGCCTTATTGACTGCGCGTCGCAACGCGCCGTGACGCGCCGCAACGCGCTGTCGGGCGGAGGACGCGCTGCGCTCAGTGCTGAAGAATCTTCGACAAAAACTCTTTGGCCCGAGGTGACCTGGCATCTGGGTTGCCAAAAAATTCATCGCGCTTGCAGTCTTCAACAATCTTGCCGGCGTCCATGAAGATCACCCGGTGACTGACTTTTTTGGCGAAGCCCATCTCATGGGTGACGACCATCATGGTCATGCCTTCTTCGGCCAGCTTGACCATCACGTCCAACACCTCGCCGACCATTTCGGGGTCGAGTGCCGAGGTGGGTTCGTCGAACAGCATGACGATCGGGTCCATGCTGAGCGCGCGCGCGATGGCCACGCGTTGCTGTTGGCCGCCAGACAACTGGCCGGGGAATTTGTCCTTGTGAACCATCAGGCCCACGCGGTCGAGCATTTTCAGGCCGCGGGTTTTTGAGTCGTCTGCGTTGCGCCCGAGCACTTTCATTTGCGCCAGCGTGAGGTTCTCGGTCACGGTCAGGTGAGGGAACAGCTCGAAGTTTTGGAACACCATGCCCACGCGCGCCCGCAGTTTGGGCAGGTCGGTTTTGGCGGCGCTGATGGAAATCCCGTCCACCACGATGTCGCCTTTTTGAATGGGCTCCAAGGCGTTGACGGTTTTGATGAGCGTGGACTTGCCCGAGCCCGACGGGCCGCAAACCACCACCACGTCACCTTTTTTAATGGTGGTGGAGCAGTCGGTCAGCACTTGGAAACGTTTTTGATTTCAATCATGGTTCAAGAATTCCTAATTTGTTAAGCGAGGCTCAAATGAGCGCCGGGCCGCCCCAAGCCAGTTGAGCACCCCACGGGGGTCGCCTTGGTACACCAGGGCGGGGGCAAACATCTACCGAATGATGGCAATTTTTTTCTGTAAACGGCGCACGACCATCGACAGGCTGAAGCAAATGACGAAGTAGACAACCGCTGCGACGAGGTAGGTTTCAACAGGCCGGTTGAAGTTTTTGCCCGCAATCTCAAAACCTTTGAGCAGGTCGTAAGCGCCAATCGCGTAGACCAGCGAGGTGTCTTGGAACAAGATGATGGTCTGCGTCATCAGCACCGGAAGCATGTTGCGGAAGGCCTGCGGTAGCACGATGAGTTGCATGCACTGCGCGTAGGTCATACCCACCGCGTAACCCGCAAAAACCTGGCCTTTGGGCACCGACTGAATCCCGGCCCGCATGATTTCGGAGTAGTAAGCCGCCTCGAACACAGTGAAAGTGATGATGGCGCTGAGCTCTGCCCCCATGGGTCTGCCGATGAGCAGCGGGATCAGCAAGAAAAACCACAAGATCACCATTACCAGCGGTATCGAGCGCAGCGTGTTGACGTAGGCCGCAGCCGGAATGACCAGCCACTTCTTGCCCGACAGGCGCATCAGCGCCAGCACCGTGCCCAGCAGAATGCCGCCGACCATCGCGATCAAGGTGAGCTGCACCGAGAAGATCAGGCCTTTGACAAGGAAGCTGGAGACAACGCCCCAGTTCAGGAAGCTGAAGTCCAAAGTCATTTGGCACCTCCCAACACGCCGGGCACCTGCACGCGGTTCTCTATGAGCAGCGCGATGCGGTTCACCGCAAACGCCGAGATGAAATACAAGCCCGTCACGGCCAGGTAAATCTCGATGTTCCGCGAGGTTTCTTCACCCGCCTGCATGGCGAACATCGTGAGTTCGGCCACGCTGACCGCAAACGCCACCGAGGAGTTTTTGACAATGTTCATGCTCTCGCTGGTCAGCGGCGGTATGACGATGCGAAAGGCCATCGGAAGCAGCACGTAGCGGTAGGTCTGCGGCAACGTCAGGCCCATCGCCAAACCGGCATAACGCTGACCTTTGGGCAAGGCTTCGATGCCAGCTTTCACTTGTTCGGCGATGCGAGCTGAAGTGAAAAACCCCAGCGCAAACACCACCAGCACAAAGCTCGGCACGCCGCGCAATGTCAAAAAGAGTGACGGCAGCACGTGATACCAAAGAAAAACTTGCACCAGCAGCGGGATGTTGCGAAACAGCTCGGTCCAGGCGTTGCCGATCGCAACGAACCACTTGTTCGGCGTGGTCCGCAGGATGCCCATCAGCGAGCCGAACAACAGCGCCACGATCAGCGCCAGCACCGCGACCGACAAGGTCCAGCCCCAGGCCGACAACAGCCACTGCAGGTAAGTGCGGCCGTCGCCGATGTCCTTCAGGAAGAACTGCCACTCCCATGTGCTGCCCACTGCACGCTCCCCGTGTTTTTGTTCGAGCTGTCGCGCCGACAAATGAAAAAGCGCGACGCGAATGGTCGCGCCGCGCTCCGGGCAATGTAAGCAAACTTCGCGCCGTGCGGCGCTAGGGCTTTACCTCAGGCGCTCACCTCGCCTGCACCGGCATCAAGGCTGTGCGTACTCTTCGACCGGCTTGTCGCTCGGGTTGGCCCAGGCCGCCTTGGTGGCTTCGCTGGCCGGCAGGCCGACCTTGGTGTTGGCCGGCGGAATGGGCTGGATGAACCACTTGTCGTAGAGCTTGGCGGCTTCGCCGCTCTTCGCGAGCGCGCGCACGCTGTCGTCGACCGCCTTCTTGAAGGCCGGGTCGTCCCTGCGGAACATGATCGCGATCGGCTCGACGCTGAGCGGCTCGCCGACGATCTTGTATTCGGCCGGAGTCTTCGCCTTCGAGACCAGCCCGGCGAGGATCTGGCCGTCCATCACGAAGGCGTCGGCGCGGCCCGACTCGAGCAGCAGAAAGCTGTCGGAGTGGTCCTTGCCGCTGAGCTCCTTGAAGTCCATTCCGGCCGCGCGCTTGTTCTTGCGCAGCAGTTGCACCGAGGTGGTTCCGGTCGTCGTCGCGACGGTCTTGCCGTTCAACTGGGCAATGCTGTTGATGCCCGAATTCGCCTTCACCGCGATGCGCACTTCCTCGATGTAGAGGGCCGGCGCGAACGCGACCTGCTTCTGCCGATCGGCGTTGTTGGTGGTCGAGCCGCACTCGATGTCGACGGTGCCGTTTTGCACCAGCGGCACGCGGTTTTGCGAGGTGACCGGCTGGTACTTGATGTCGAGCTTGGCCATGCCGAGCTGCTTCTGGATATCTGACAACACGCGCTGGCAGACGTCGTAATGGAAGCCGGTGTACTTGCCGTCGCCGAGCGTGAACGCCAGCGCACCAGACGATTCGCGAACGCCCATCGTGACTGCGCCGCTGTCCTTGATCTTCTTCAGCGTGTCCTCTGCCTGCGCGGTACCGACAAGACCGAATGCCAGGGTCATCGCTGCGGCGCCGACCAAAAACGATTTCTTCATGACTGCTCCAGGAACGGTTGAAAACAATAGAACGCAATTTTAGGGAGGCCGGATTACCGGGGCTCGCGTGTTTCCCCGAAAAGCAGGGTTTGTGCCCGTGCCGGAAGCTCGTGTCAGGCCGGCCGCGGCGACGCGCCGGCGCAGTCGAACGGTAGCGTTGGTCACGGTCAGCGGAGTCAAATTGCGGCGGGGGCTGCGGCCTCGGC
>JBBRGA010000019.1:0-33190 GCA_038241115.1 Burkholderiales bacterium
AAGTGGCCATCCAAGACCAGTTGCTGGGCTTGATGGAAGGCACAACCGTGATCGCGATTGCCCACCGTTTGTCGACCATCGCGCGCATGGACAGGCTCATCGTGCTGGAGCAGGGCCGCATCGTCGAGCAGGGTACACACGAAGAATTGCTGCGCTTGAACGGCCACTACGCCAAGCTGTGGAGCCACCAGTCGGGCGGGTTCTTGCCGCAAGAAACGCCCAGCGTGGCAGCGTTGCATGACGCGCCGGTCGAAGCGGCGGCGGTGATCGTTTTGGCCGGTGAAGTTCAAGCAGCCCTGCCCACCTGAGTTCATGCTGCGCATCACCGACCTCAAACTGCCGCTGAACCACGACGCCGACGCACTGCGCAGCGCCGTGCTCACGCGTTTGGGCGTACCTGACAGCGCCCTCTTGTCTTTCAGCGTTTTCAAGCGCAGCTTCGATGCGCGCAAGAAAAGCGCGGTGCAACTCATCTACACGCTCGACTGCCAACTGCAAGACGAAGCCAGCGTGTTCGCGCGCTTGGCAGGCGACCCGCATATTCGCGCCACGCCCGACACCAGCTACCACTTTGTCGGCCACGCGCCGGCCGACTTTTACGCCACATCGCCACATCGTGCGCAGCCCCGACCGCTGGTGATCGGCTTCGGCCCTTGCGGCATTTTTGCGGCGCTGGTGTTGGCGCAAATGGGCCTGCGACCCATCGTGCTGGAGCGCGGCAAAAAAGTCCGCGAGCGCACCAAGGACACCTGGGCTTTGTGGCGGCAAAGCCAGCTCGATCCCGAGTCGAATGTGCAGTTCGGTGAAGGCGGCGCCGGCACGTTTTCTGATGGCAAGTTGTGGAGCCAGATCAGCGACCCGCGACACCTCACTCGCAAAGTGTTGACCGAGTTTGTGAAGGCCGGTGCGCCAGAAGAAATTTTGTTCATTGCCAAACCGCACATCGGCACCTTTCGCTTGGTGGGCGTGGTCGAGAAAATGCGCGCCGAAATTGAAGCGCTGGGCGGCGAAGTGCGCTTTGGGCAGCGCGTGGTGGACGTCAACATCGAAGCCGGGCAGATGTGCGGCGTGACGCTGCACAGCGGTGAACACATCGCCGCCAACCACGTGATCGTCGCACTCGGCCACAGCGCGCGTGACACCTTTGCGGTGCTGCATGGGCGCGGCGTTTTCATGGAAGCCAAACCGTTTTCCATCGGCTTTCGAATTGAGCATCCGCAGGGCCTGATCGACGCAGCGCGCTTCGGGCCGAACGCAGGCAACGCCATCTTGGGCGCGGCCGATTACAAGCTGGTGCATCACGCCAAGAACGGACGTTCGGTCTACAGCTTTTGCATGTGCCCCGGCGGCACGGTGGTGGCCGCCACCTCAGAGCCCGGCCGCGTGGTGACCAACGGCATGAGCCAGTATTCGCGCAACGAGCGCAACGCCAACGCCGGCATCGTGGTGGGCATCTCACCGCAAGACTATCGGCAAGACGGCTTGACCGAGGGCGCTGTGAATCCGCTCGACGGCATGGCGTTTCAGCGCTTCTGGGAATCCCGGGCCTATGAGCTGGGCGGCAGCACTTACGAGGCACCGGGGCAATTGGTGGGCGATTTTCTGGCCGACCGCGCGTCCACCGCACTCGGCGCGGTCGAGCCTTCGTACAAGCCGGGCGTTCACCTCACCAACCTGGGCCAACGTGGCCACGCCAGCCTGCCTGACTACGCGATCGCAGCCATTCGCGAAGCGCTTCCTGCGTTCGAGCGGCAGATCAAAGGCTTCTCCACGTTCGACGCGGTGCTGACCGGCGTGGAGACACGCACCTCATCGCCGCTGCGCATCACCCGCGGGCGCGACTTTCAAAGCCTGAATGTGAAGGGCCTCTACCCAGCCGGCGAAGGTGCGGGCTACGCCGGCGGGATCATGTCGGCGGGGGTGGACGGGATCGAGGTGGCGGAGGCCTTGGGGCAAGCAATGTTGGCGCGATCGATGTCGGGGTCTGCGATTTCTGCGTGAAAGCTGCCTGGAGCTTGCGTTCAACCGCTTGATCTGCGGCGGACTTGGTGACTGCAAAAGTAGCGCATCGCATCAAGCGTCGGAGCTGGAAGCGGTAGCCCGTGTTCTCGCAATCAGGACTCGACGCAAGCCGCCATCACCTGCGCCACCGCCGCCGTCAATTTTTTCCCGTACGGCACGTGCAAGAACTCGTTCGGGCCGTGGGCGTTGCTTTTCGGGCCCAGCACGCCGCACACCATCATCTGCGCCGCGGGAAAGCTGGTCTGCAGCAAGCTCATCAACGGGATGGTGCCGCCTTGGCCAATGTAGCCGCAAGGCGCGCCGTAGTGAGCTTGAGACGCCTTGTTGAGTGCAGTTTCCAACCACGGCGCCAAGCTGGGCGCGTTCCAGCCGGTGGCACCCACCGCACCCACACGGCCGTCGGCATTGAAGGTGACTTTGGCGTTGTAGGGGGCGTTGTCTTCCAACAAGGTTTTGAGCTGCGCGGCCGCCACGTTGCCGTCGATCAACGGCGGCAAACGCAGGCTGAGTTTGAAGGCGGTGTAGGGGCGCAGGACGTTGCCGGCGTTTTTCATTTCAGGAAAGCCGTCGGCCCCGGTGACGCTGAGCGTGGGCTTCCAAGTGCGGTTGAGCAAGGCTTGCAGCGGGTCGTCGGTGGTGGGCAGCGTGGGGCCGCCATCGGCACCGCAAGCCCACGGGAAACGCTTCCAGACTTCGTCGCCCAAAATTTGGGCAGTGGCGCGCGATTGCTCGATGCGATCGGCCGGAATTTCGCAGTGAAAGGCCTCGGGCAACAAGCGCCCGGTCTTTGAGTCTTCGAGCCGGTCGAGCACGTGACGCAGGATGCGAAAGCTCGACGGCACCAAGCCGCTGCTGTCGCCTGAGTGCACGCCTTCGGTCAAGATTTCAACCTTCAAGGTGCCGCTGACCATGCCGCGCAAACTGGTGGTGAGCCACAGCTGGTCGTAGTTGCCGGCACCGCTGTCCAGGCACACCACCAAGCTCACGCGGCCCATGCGTTTTTTCAGCACGTCGATGTAGGCGGGCAAATCGAACGAGCCGCTTTCTTCGCACGCTTCGATGATGCCGATGCAACGCGGGCGCGGGATGCCCTGCGCATCGAGCGCCATGATGGCGGTGAGCGAGGCGTACACCGCATAGCCGTCGTCGGCGCCGCCGCGGCCGTAGAGCAAGCCGTTTTCGTACTTCGGCGTCCAAGGCCCGAGGTCTTTGCGCCAGCCGGTGAATTCGGGTTGTTTGTCCAGGTGGCCGTACATGCAGATGGTGGGCGCATCGGCTTCGTTGCCGCCTGCCGCCGTGGCGGGCACTTCAAAGAAGATGATCGGTGTGCGTCCCTCGATGCGCACCACCTCCAGCTTCAAGCCGGCGACTTTTTTGCTCTCGACCCAAGCCGCCGCCTCGGTGATGACTTGTTCGAGGTGGCCGTTGGCCTGCCAGTCGGCATCGAACATCGGGCTCTTGGCCGGAATGGCGATGTAGCGCGTCATCGCAGGCACGATTTCGTCGTCCCACATGTGGTCGGCAAAGGCAGCCAGCGCTGTGGCGTTGAGAGGTGCATTCATGTTCGGGATCCTGGAAGGGTGGGGCTGAACTTGAGCCATTCGGCGCGGGCCGAATTCACTTTGTTTTCACCGTGCGTCGCAGCTTACGCCGTCAGCGCCAAGCTGAACCCGGCGCGCGCTCGGCTTGAGGCAGATGAATTTAAAGGGGCCGCCGTGTGCTGCACCGTCATCAACACCAAGCGCTTCAAGCCGCCCCACGCATCTGCGGGCCAGTCGGGGTGGCGCAAGCCTTTGACCAGCCCGTCGCACACCTGCGCGGCTTGCAGCAAAGCGGCCACGGCGTTGTCGGTGAACAGCGGCACTGCGCGTTCCATCAGCCGCTCTTTCGCGCCCCAAACGCGCGCTTCGCGCAGCGCCATCGGCAGCGGTCGGCCCGCACCCAGCGCGTCGCGCACGCGCTTCAGGGAGCGTATGTCTTCACTCAATGTCCAGTGCACCAGCACCGCGGCTTCACCTTCGGCTTGCAGGCCGTCGAGCATGCGCAGCGCGCGCTCCACCTGACCGGCCAGCACAGCCTCGCCGAGTTTGAACACGTCATAGCGCGCGACGTTGAGCACGGCCGACTCGATTTGCTCGAAGCTCAACTCACCCGCTGGATACAGCAGCCCAAGTTTTTGGATTTCTTGGTGCGCGGCCAGCAGATTTCCTTCCACACGGTCGGCAAAAAACGCCAGCGTGCGTTGCCCGGCTTCGCCGCCTTGCACGCGTTGTCCTTGCAGTGCCATGCGCTGGGCTATCCACGGAGGCAACACTTTGCGGTCTATGGGGTCGAACCTGATGGTCATTCCCGCGCCGTCGAACGCGCTGAACCAGCCGCTTTTTTGCTGCGTGCCGTCCAAGCGCGGCAGCGTCACCAGCGTCACGGTGTCGTCGCTGTTCAAAGCGCAATAACGTTGCAAAGCTTCTGAGCCTTCTTTGCCGGGCTTGCCAGACGGAATGCGAATTTCGATGATTTGTTTGTCGGCAAACAAGCTCATGGACTGTGATGCGCCGAGCAAGCCGCTCCAGTTGTAGTGCGCACCGCTGACGGTGTGCACTTGGCGCTCGGTATGGCCGGCGGCGCGCGCTGCAGCGCGGATGGCGTCAGCGGCTTCTTGCACCAGCAGCGGCTCGTCGCCCCACAGCGTGTAGAGAGGCCGAAGCCCTTTTTGCAAGTGCGCGGAAAGTTGGTCTGAGCGAAGTTGCATGGGCCTTGGCGTGGCGTGGCGTGATGTGATGTGGCGTGGAGTGACGTGGCCAGGTCAGATGAACTGAACGGCCGCCAGACGGCGCATGACCTGCGCCACGATGTCGGTCTGCATGGCGCGAAAGAGCTGAGCTTCTTCTTGTTCTTTGGCCAGGGCGGCGCTCTCGACGTAACTCAGGTCGCGCTTGAGCGCAATCTCGGTCGGCGCAATCAGCTCTCTGCCGGCCACGGTGCGAAGCCTGAAATTGAGCGTCGAGTGCAATTGCAATTCACGCACCTGGCCTGCGGCGGTGCTGGCCGCGACGCTTCTGTCGCGTGCGTCGCTCAAGGCTTCAAACACCACCTGCGCCTTGGCGGCACTGTCCACCACCAGAGTGGTCTGGCTGGCGTTGATGCTGATGACCAGCGCCTCGGCCAGAGGAGAGCGAGGCTTGAAGCCGACCAGTTGAACCGTGCGAAAGCGCAGCTCTGGCGCTCTGCGCAACTCGAATCCGCAGGCGCTGAGCACCAGTGAAACCGAGAACATCGGGACTGATCGCAGCACGCTGCGACGGGTGCGGAACGCCTTCATCACACCACCACGTTCACCAAACGGCCCTTGACCACGATCACCCGTTTCACCGCGGCGCCATTGGCAAACTTGATGAAATCGGGGTTGGCCAGTGCAGTCGCTTCGATGAACGCCTGATCGGCATTCGCAGGCACCTTGATGGCACCGCGCAGCTTTCCGTTGACCTGCAACACCAACTCGATTTCGTCCTGCATCAGCGCGGCTTCGTCCACGGCGGGCCAAGGCGCGTCGAGCAAATCACCGTGCGCTGCGGCGTAGCCCAAGTCGCGCCACAACACCCAGGTGAGGTGCGGGCAGGCCGGGTAAAGCGCGCGCAGCAAGATGCCAAAACTTTCGCGCAGCACCGCGGGCGCTGGTGCTTTGAAGCCTTCCAGGGCGTTCAACAACTTCATCGCGCCCGAGGCAACGGTGTTGTATTGCATGCGCTCATAGTCGTAGCTGATTTGGCGCAGAACGGTGTGGACTTCGAGGCGCAATGCCTTCGCTTCGGCCGTCAGCGCTGTGCCTACTGGGCCGGGTGACGAACCTGTCACTGTCATTGAAACCGCCAGCGACTCCACATTCTTAGCGGCAAACGCCCAGACGCGCCGCAAGAAGCGGTTGGCCCCTTCCACACCCGCGTCGTTCCACTCCAGCGTTTGCTCGGGCGGCGACGCGAACATCACAAACAGGCGGGCGGTGTCGGCGCCAAACTTGTCGATCAGGGCCTGCGGATCGACGCCGTTGTTTTTGCTTTTGCTCATGGTGCCGACGCCTTCGTAGGCTACCGTGGAGCCGTCGCTCTTCAGCGTCGCACCGCTGACTTTGCCGGCCGCGTCCAACGTGTCGGTCACATCAGACGGCCAGAAATACTCCACGCCGCCCTGCGCGGTTTTGCGGGAGTAAATGTGGTTGAGCACCATGCCCTGTGTGAGCAACTGCGTGAACGGCTCGTCGACCTTCACCAGCTTGAGGTCGCGCATCACCTTGGTCCAAAAGCGCGCGTACAGCAAATGAAGAATGGCGTGCTCGATGCCGCCGATGTACTGGTCCATCGGCATCCAGTAGTCGGCCCCGGCACCGACCATGGCCTCGCTGTTTTTCGGGTCGCAGTAGCGCATGAAGTACCACGAGCTGTCGACGAAGGTGTCCATGGTGTCGGTTTCGCGGCGCGAGGCTTGGCCGCAAATGGGACACGGCGCGTTCACGAAAGCGGCGTGCGTGGCCAGCGGGTTGCCCGATCCGTCCGGGATCAAATGCTCGGGCAGCACCACTGGCAGGTCTTTTTCCGGAACCGGCACTGCGCCGTGTTCGGGGCAATGAATGATGGGTATCGGCGTGCCCCAATAGCGTTGGCGGCTGATGCCCCAGTCGCGCAAACGCCAGGTGGTTTTGCGTTCGCCCAAACCTTTGTGCTCCAGCGCAGCGGCCACGGCCGCCACTGCCGCCTTGAAATTCAAGCCGCTGAACAGGTCGGAATTGATGGTGACGCCGCGCTGTTTGTCGCCATACCAATCTTGCCAATGGTCGTAGCTGAAGTGCGGCGCGTCGTCTACTTGCACCACTTGCAGCATGTCGATGTCGTATTTTTTGGCGAAGGCAAAATCACGCTCATCGTGTGCCGGCACGCCCATCACCGCGCCGTCACCGTAGCTCATGAGCACGTAATTACCCACCCAGACCTCTACCGCTTTGTGGGTCAACGGATGGCTGACCATGAGCCCCGTGCACACGCCTTTCTTCTCTTGCGTGGCCAACTCGGCCTCCGTGGTGCCACCGGCTTTGCATTCTTCGATGAAGGCCGCCACTGCAGCGTTGCTGCGGGCAGCATGCACCGCCAAGGGATGCTCCGGTGCCACTGCGCAGAACGTCACGCCCATGATCGTGTCTACACGCGTGGTGAACACGTAAAGCTTGCCGTCTTGAACCAACTTGCCGTCGGCACCTGCGATGGCGTGTGCAATCGTGTGAGTGAAAGCAAAGCGCACGCCTTCGCTCTTGCCCAGCCAGTTTTCTTGCATCAGCTTCACGCGCTCGGGCCACCCCGCCAAGTGGTGTTGCACATGGTCCAGCAGCTCGGGCGCGTACCTGGTGATGTTGAGGTAGTAGCCCGGAATCTCGCGCTTTTCCACGAGCGCGCCGCTGCGCCAACCGTGGCCGTCTATGACTTGTTCATTGGCCAGCACCGTCATGTCCACGGGATCCCAATTGACGACCTGGGTGCGGCGCTCGGCAATGCCCGCGTCGAGCATTTTCAAGAACAACCACTGGTTCCAGCGGTAGTAGTCGGGCGAGCAGGTGGTGACTTCACGGCTCCAGTCAATGGCCAAGCCCATGGCCTGCATCTGCGCCTTCATGTGGGCGATGTTGTCGCGCGTCCATTGAGCGGGCGACACCTTGTTTTTCATAGCGGCGTTTTCGGCCGGCAAACCGAATGCGTCCCAACCCATGGGCATCAGCACGTTCATGCCCTTCATGCGCAACTGGCGCGCCAGCATGTCGTTGATGGTGTAGTTGCGCACATGGCCCATGTGCAACTTGCCGCTGGGATACGGCAGCATGGAGCAGGCATAAAACTTCGGGCGGCTGCGGTCTTCGGTGACGCGGTAGGCATCGGCGGCAGTCCACGCGGCTTGTGCATCGCGCTCGATGTCGTTGGGTTTGAAGTCTGGATTCATGAGGTGGGCCGGCGCCTTGCACTCGCGATATTGCGGTGCACAAGACTTGCACTTCGATTATAGGAAGTGACCACGCGATACAGCGCCTATTCAGGGCCCGTACCAAACGCCCATCCCCTCTTTTGGGGGCGCGCTTAGAGGTGCTGGAAAAGAGCCTAACGGAGCCACATCATGTCCCTGATCAACAACCACTGGAGAACGTTTCATGCTTCTGACGCGACGCATTTTTTTGACTTGGGCCGCAGCGACAACGGCCTGCCCGTTGGCGCTGCAAGCGGCCGAGACTTCAACCTCGACCCAGCCCATCCTGCTGGCCGGTGTGTACGCCGATCACATCGATGCGACTTTGTATTTGGCGAGCGAAAAGTACGACGGTGTGCGCGCGCTGTGGGACGGCAAGCAGCTTCGCTTTCGCAGCGGGCGGACGATTGCTGCACCCACCTGGTTCACCACCCGCCTGCCTGCTGTGCCGATGGACGGTGAGCTGTGGCTGGGTCGGGGCCGCTTTGATTTGTTGTCGGGCATTGTCCGCAGCAGGGTGCCGAATGACGACGATTGGAAGCAGGTCAATTACATGGTCTTTGAGCTGCCGTCGGGCACAGTCCCCTTCATTCAACGGGCCGCGCAACTGCGCGAATGGGTGAAACGATCTGCCTGGTCGCAGCTTCAATTCGTGGCGCAGGAAGCGGTGGCAAGCCGTGCCGATTTGGAGCGCCGCTTGAAGCAGGTCACGGCAGGCGGCGGCGAAGGCTTGGTGCTGCACTTGGCGTCCAGCCTGGTGACTTCGGGGCGCAGCGAAGTGCTGCTGAAAATGAAGCCTCACCAAGACGCTGAAGCCACTGTGATCAGCCACCGCGCGGGGCAAGGCAAGTACGCCGGCCAATTGGGCGCGCTGCAGGTGCAAACGCCGCAAGGCCAGCGCTTCTTCTTGGGCAGTGGTTTGAGCGACGAGGACAGACGCAGCCCGCCGCCGCTGGGCAGCAGCGTGACCTACCGATACCGCGACATCACGCCGCAGGGCCTACCCAGGTTTGCGACGTTCCTGCGTGTGCATCACGGCGTGTGAGGCTGGCAAGCAAGGCGACACGCTCCGTTTCAGGGCCTGGCGTTTGCGCCAGCCTCAACAGGCGCTTCCGCCACGAAACCTATGCGACTCAAGCCGGCTTTTTGCACCATGCCAATCAACTCGGCCACGCGCCCGTAGGGCACGGTCTTGTCGGCGCGCAGCTGTACTTCGGTTTGCGGATTTTTTCGTGCCACCTCCAGCACGCGCTGCGCGAAGGCCGCGGCGTCCAGCGCGTCCTCACCCACGTAAAACTGGCCCGTGGGAGTGATGGCCACGCTGATGAACTGCGGCGCGTCGCTGGGTTGCGCAGCGTCGGTTTTTGGCAGATCGAGCTTCAGGCTGCTGGTCATCAGCGGCGCGGTGATCATGAAAATCACCAACAACACCAACATCACATCGATCAACGGTGTCATGTTGATGTCGCTCATCGGCGCTGGCCGATGGGTGCGTTCGAGGCGACCGAAAGCCATGGTGCTCAGGCGTCCCGCGAGGCTGAAGCGGTCGCGGCAGTCGCAGCGGACGCGGTGACGGAGGGAGCCACCATTTCGCGCAGGTCATGCGCAAAGCCTTCCAATTCGGCCTCGCAGACACCCACCATCTTGCCGAAGATGTTGTACGCGAGCACCGCCGGTATGGCTACGGCCAAACCCGCCGCCGTCATGACCAGGGCCTCACCCACCGGACCCGCCACCCGCTCGATGCTCATGCTGCCTGCCGCCGAGATGCTGATGAGGGCGTGATAGATGCCCCACACCGTGCCGAACAGGCCGATGAAGGGCGATGTGCTGCCGATGGAGGCGAGCAGCACTTGTCCAAACTGCAATTGCGCGAGCACGGCATGCAGTGCGTCGCGCAAACGCCGTGTGAGTTGTGACTGCAGCTGGCCGTGCGCCTCCAGCGTTTTGGCCATCGGCTGCGCGGTGGCGGCGGCCAGTAGCGGGGCCAGCACGCGCTCGCGGTCAAAGCTGGCCACCTGCTCACGTCCCGCTGCCACATCGGGCGCGGCCCAAAACGCGGGCACAGCGCGGGCCATGTCGCTTTGTACGCGACGCAACAGCCAGCCTTTCCAAAATATCAGCACCCAGGCGCTGATAGACATCAGCAACAGCAGCACCGCCACGGCGCGGATGATGCCGTCGGCTTGTGCCCAAAAGTTTGCAAGACCGCCCATGTGCTTCCTTACCCCGAAACTGACTGAAAGCCTGAAGTCAAAACTCAGGCCAAACCGAGTACGTCGTTCATGTTGAACAGGCCGTGCGTTTGCGTTGCTAAAAACCGCGCCGCGCGCAAGCTGCCCTGCGCATAGGTGGTGCGACTGGAACTTTTGTGCGAGATTTCGATGCGCTCGCCGGTGCCCGCGAACAGAACCGTGTGATCGCCCACGATGTCACCTCCGCGGATGGTGGCAAAGCCGATGCTGGAGGGATCCCGCTCGCCGGTCACGCCCTCGCGCGCCATCACGGCGCAGTCTTTCAAATCGCGGCCCAAGGCATTCGCCACCACGCGCCCCATCTCCAGCGCGGTGCCGCTGGGGGCGTCCACTTTGTGACGGTGGTGGGCTTCAATGATCTCGATGTCGTAGCCGCTGTTAAGCGCGCGCGCGGCCATGTCGAGCAGCTTCATCACCACGTTCACCCCCACGCTCATGTTCGGGGCCATCATCAAAGCGATGTGTTTGGCGTGCTCGGCGATCTCCAGCTTTTGCGCATCCGTGAAACCAGTGGTGCCGATCACCGCCTTCACACCCAACTCGCGACACAGCGCCAGGTGCGTCATCGTGCCTTCTGGGCGGGTGAAATCAATCAGCACGTCGCAGCCGGTCAAGGCCGAGCGCGCGTCGCTCGAAATCAAAATACCGCTGCTGCGACCCAGGAACGCGCATGCGTCTTGACCCAACGCCTCAGCGTTAACCATGTCCATCGCCGCAGTCAGCTGCATATCGCCAGACCCCAACACTGCCTCGATCAACATGTGTCCCATGCGACCCGAGCTGCCCGCCACCGCCACCTTCAACACAGACTCGCTTCCCGCGGGCATGTTCAGCGCGGCTCCAGAGGCGGATAGGTCCGCGCAGTGACGGGTGCCGGCGCTTGCACTTCGGGCGCTTTGGCGGGCACGGGCAACGCTTTCAGTTGCGCTTCGGTCAGGGCCAAAGGCGCAGCGTTGCGTGATGTTTTGAAGGTGTCGATCGATGCCACAAAGTCGCGCTCGGCAGGCAAGTCGCTGCCGCCTTCCAGGCTCTTCAGTTTGTCGCCGTCAAACAGTACGACCACACGGCGTGACTGCGGCTCGGCACCTTGGCGGCGGATCGTGAAAACGTAATCCCAGCGATCGGCGTGGAACACGTCGGTCAGCAAGGGCGAGCCCAAAATGTCGCGGACCTGCGAGCGATTCAGCCCGGGTTTGATTGCGTCGATTTGTTCCTTGGTGACCACATTTCCCTGCACCACTTCAACGCGGTAAGGCGTGACCACACCCAAAAAATTCTCAGAGGTTTGCAGCGATTCGCAGGCTGTCAGGCCCAAACCCAAACTCAGCGTGGAAACAAAAAAAATCGGTCTCATGGTGTGCCCAGATGTCTACATTTGGCCCAGGCGCAACACCGCGCTCAAGCTCGATATGATGGTTTGATTCTAAGGGGCGGGTCGGCCGAACCGCCTCAGCCTGAACCCAGACGGAGCATCGCCATGACGAATGCGGACGAACTCAAAAGCAGTGGCCTCAAGGCCACTTTGCCGCGCATCAAAATTTTGGAAGTGTTCCAAAACACGCGCCTGCGCCACATGACGGCCGAGGATGTCTACAAAGTGCTGCTGACCGACGGGTCTGACGTGGGTTTGGCCACGGTGTACCGCGTACTGATGCAGTTTGAGCAAGCCGGCATCTTGTCGCGAAACCACTTCGAGACCGGCAAGTCGGTGTTTGAGCTGAACGAAGGCCAGCATCACGACCATTTGGTGTGCATGGACTGCGGCAGGGTGGAAGAGTTTTTTGACGCTGAAATCGAGAATCGCCAAAAAGCCGTGGCGCATGCGCGCGGCTTTGAACTGCAAGAACACGCGCTGTCGTTGTACGGGGCGTGCAACAAGAAAAATTGCGAGCACAAGGCGGCTCCTCGTTGAGCCCGTTCTTGTTCAAACCGTTCATGCGAAAGCAAGGTCGCATCCACGACAGGCTTCTGTCTTCGCAGGCGCTTTGTGAGCGTCAGCGAATCTCGTCGCGCAGCATTGCTTTTTGGTGGCGCTCGACAAACTCTTTGTAGGTGTCGATACCGCGCAATTGCAAGATTGTGTTGCGTACGGCCGCTTCAACCAGCACCGCAAGATTGCGACCGGCGTCCACCGCAATCACGACCTTGAGCACTGGCGTTTCTAAAATGTTGTCGTACAGCGGCTCGTAAGGCAGGCGCTCAAATTCGCGCTCCAGAGTTTCTTTGCGAACCAGATGAACAATGAGTTTGAGGCGCATTTTTCGGCGCACGGCTGTTTCCCCAAAGATGGCTTTGATATCGAGTAAGCCGATCCCGCGCACTTCCAACAGGTTCATCAAGAGTTCAGGGCAGCGACCTTCGAGCGCGGTTTGCGACACACGGTACAGATCGACCGCGTCATCGGCCACCAAGCCGTGCCCACGTGAAATCAGCTCCAGGCCGAGTTCGCTCTTGCCCAGTCCAGACTCGCCGGTGATGAGTACGCCCAAGCCCAAAATGTCCATGAACACGCCGTGACGGGTGGTTCGTTCCGCGAACAAATTGCCCAAATAACCGCGCACCACGTCAATCACATGGCCGGCCGATTCCTGGGTCACAAACAGCGGAATATCGGCGCGGTCGCACATGGCCACCAAGCGATCGGGCGGCACTTGTGCATCTGCGACGATGACCATCGGCGGCTCCAGCGTGACGATGCGCTGTATACGCCGCTCTTGGTCTTCGGCCTCGGCGTCTTGCAAATACGCCACCTCGCGGCGGCCAACAATTTGCACGCGGTAGGGGTGGATGTAATTGAGGTAGCCCACCAAGTCGGCCGATGAGCGAGCGCTTTGCACGGCTGCTTCATCGAAGCGCCGCTCGGGGTGCGCGTGACCGGCTATCCACTCCCAGCGCAGCGGGGCACGAAATTCCTCGAACAGCGCTTCGGCGCTGACCAGCGTCGGTTTCATTCTTGAGTTCTCATGCAACGAACTCAGGCCACGGATTTCAGCGGTTCCCAGTTCGAGATGAGCTCATGCACCTTGGCAGCGTCGCTTTCTCCCTTCAAGCGTTCACGCAATTCGCGGTCGGACAGCATTTCGGCAATTTCAGACAAGATTTCCAGGTGCCTCTGGGTCGCCGCCTCGGGAACCAACAAAAAAATCAGCAAACTGACTGGCTCTTCGTCGGGCGCATCAAATGGAATTGGTTGCTGAACGCGCACCACGGCAGCCAGCGGATTTTTCAGCCCTTTGATGCGGCCGTGAGGAATCGCCACGCCGTGGCCCAACCCGGTAGATCCCAGCCGTTCACGCGCAAAAAGGTTGTCAGTCACGGTGGCGCGCGCAATGGCGTGCTGGTTCTCAAACACCAGCCCGGCTTGCTCGAAAGCTCGCTTTTTGCTGGTCGCATCCACATCAAGCAGCACATTGCTGAGGGGCAGGATGGTGGCGAGACGGTTCATGGCGCGTTCCAGACGGCGGCCGTTACTGTGTGCTCGAAATTGCACTTCAGTCTGGCCAGGGGAAGAAATTATAGGAAGTCAGTGGCAGCGTTGGGACGCTTATTTCCCTTGCGTCTGCGCTGATTGGCGGTGATTGGCGGTGATTGTGCACAGCATGTTGCATCGCAGCAATATCTTGAAAAACAGGGCGTCATATTTGTTGCGCAATTGACAAAAGCCAGCACAACAACGCCGTCAAAAGGCGCCGAAAAAGCGAGGAAAAGTGCGGCAGCAAAAAGCGGCCCGAAGGCCGCTTGCTTTGCTCCAAATTCCAGTTCCGGATCAACTCACCGGAGCGTCCAGGCGCTTGGCCGCGACATGGTGGTGGTTTTGCAGCTTGTCTTTGTGGCGGCCAAGCTGCCGGTCCAGCTTGTCCATCAGTTGATCGATCGCGGCGTACATGTCTTCGTGATTGGTTTCTACGAAGATGTCCTTGCCCTTCACGTGCACCGTGACCTCGGCTTTCTGGCGGCGTTCCTTTTCTTTCAGCTTTTCAAACGAAAGCAGCACAGTGATGTCTACAACTTGGTCAAAGTGTCGCGTCACGCGGTCTAATTTAGTGAGTACATACTCACGCATAGAAGGCGTAATTTCGAGGTGATGTCCGCTGATCGTCAGGTTCATAAGCATCCTTTTACAAGAAATGGAGTTGACTGCGGCGGGTCGCTTCTGAAGGTTGAACTGCAACCCGTCAAGATAAGTTTGCGCCCGATCCGGGCTGATGACAAGTCCATGACACGAACTAAAACAAAGCCGTTTCGCCAATCCAGTCGACTAAATCACGGCGGCGAACGCGGCGGAAAGTTCGCGCCTGCTTTCGCGAAGTCGGCGCGAGGGGCGATGCCATAATTTCGCGTTGCATTTTCGGAGTTCAGTTTGGACGTCCCCTCTCCTCGGTGACCGTCCGCTCCAAGCCCACACCGCGCTGACAAAGCGCCTTGTTGAAGCCACGGGGTGAGGCGGTCACGAGACCCAATTCCCCCGTTGCCCGCACTTTCAACCACCTTGCATGTGTTGAAAGCACGCCTGGAGTTTTCATGCTGAACGTCTTCACGCTGGCCAATGGCCGCCTGTTTCAAGAAGAAATCGCCAGCCTCGATGCGCTGACCCATGTCAAGCCTGTCTGGGTTGATCTGGATGCGCCCACATCGGAAGAAAAAAGCTGGATCGCGCAGCATTTCGGCGTGACCATTCCCGACGACGCGGTGGACGACGACCTGGAAGAGTCGGCGCGCTTTTACGAAGAAGACAACGGCGAGTTGCACATCCGCTCTGACTTCTTGATCGACGACGACGAAACCCCACGCAACGTGCGCGTCGCCTTCATTTTGTTCAACGGCGTGCTGTTTTCGGTGCACGGCGAAGAGCTGCCAGTTTTTCGCTTGCTGCGCCTGCGCGCCCGCCGCATTCCGGCCTTGATCGAAGACGCGAAAGACGTGCTGCTGAAGTTGTACGACGCGGACGCCGAATACAGCGCCGACGCGTTGGAAGGCATCTACGACGAGCTGGAAAAAGTCAGCCAACGCGTGCTCAAACAAGAAGTCAACGACGCCATGGCGGCCGACGCGCTGTCGGCCATCGCCAAAGAAGAAGACCTGAACGGCCGCATTCGGCGCAACGTCATGGACACGCGCCGCGCCGTGAGTTTCATGATGCGCAGCCGAATGCTGAATGCCGAGCAATTTGAAGAGGCGCGTCAAATTCTGCGCGACATCGACTCGCTGGACAGTCACAGCACCTTCTTGTTCGACAAGATCAACTTCTTGATGAATGCCACCGTCGGCTTCATCAACATCAACCAGAACAAGATCATCAAACTGTTTTCGGTTGCCAGCGTCGGTTTGCTGCCGCCCACCTTGATTGCCAGCATCTACGGCATGAACTTCAAGGCCATGCCCGAGTTGGATTGGGCCTGGGGCTACCCCTATGCGCTGGCACTGATGGCGCTGTCAGTGGTGGCGCCGTTTGTTTACTTCCGGCGCAAAGGCTGGTTGTAAGACGCCGGGGTCGGGTCGCAATTCCGAACGCGTTTTGACTTGCCTCAACACGCTCCCAAACGCCGGTGCGTCAACGCAGGCAACTGCGTGCGTACTTGGGCGATTCGCGCCAGGTCCAGCTCCGCAGTGATCACGCCCTCGCCTTCGGGCAGCACCGCGATCACCTCACCCCACGGATCGACCACCATGCTGTGGCCCCAAGTGCGACGGCCATTTTGGTGGCGCCCACCCTGCGCGGGCGCAATCACGTAGCACTGGTTCTCAACCGCGCGGGCGCGCAGCAGCAGTTCCCAGTGCGCCTGGCCTGTGGTGTGGGTGAAGGCGGATGGCACGGCGATGAGGTCGCAGGGCGGCGTCATCAGGGCGCGGTAGAGCTCGGGGAAGCGAAGGTCGTAGCAGATGCTCAGGCCCACACGGACCACGCCCGCGTTGAACGCGACGGGCTCGCTACCGGCTTGCAGAACGCGGCTTTCGTCGTACGCTTCGGCCGCGTTGTTGAACCGGAACAGGTGGACTTTGTCGTAGCGCGCAGCTTGGGCGCCGTCGGGTGCATAGACGCAGCTGGCGTTGTGCACTCGGTCAGAGCCTGGGGCGGCGACCTTCAGCGGGACGGTTCCGCCAATCAACCACACGCCGTGCGCTTTTGCGGCGTGACTCAGCATGCTTTGCATGGGGCCGCGACCGGGCGCTTCGGCCACCGTCAATTTGTCGGTGTCGTGTTGACCCATGAGGCAAAAGTATTCGGGCAACGCAAGCAGTTGCGCGCCTTCGGCGGCGGCCTGCGCGATCAAACGTTGCGCGGTTTGAAGGTTGCGCTCGACGCTTGTCGTCGAAACCATTTGTACGGCAGCGATTTTCATGAGGTTCCTGCGAGATTCAGGGGTTTACTGCGGCACAAGTGCCGGAACAGGTGGGGATGAGGATGCGGGTGCCGGCTCAGCTTGGGCGGGAGCGGGCAGCCCTTGCGATTTGACGTCGGGCAGTTGGATGTTGGGAACGGCCTCGTTCAATTTGCGCTCCACACGCTCGACTTTCGGGTCGCTCCACGAACCGCTGATTTGAAATTCACGGGTGTTGGCCTGCATCAACGGTTGACGCAAAAACACCTGCGCCAGGAAAGTGGCCAAACCGACCGCCGGGTTGATGACGGCGTAGGCCAGCGAAGCGGTTCCGGCATTCACTTCGGGCACCACGATGACGCGCAGGTTTTGTGATTCAGCCGCGATGTCGGCGCTGCCTTCCATCAGCACCGCCGCAAGCGAGCCGCGCAGCCGCAGATTATTGGTACGGGCCACGCCTTGGGTCACGCTGACGTCGCCCGCCAAGTTGTCGAAGGCAAAACCTTGCTGAAACACGTCGCGAAAATCCAGTGCCAAGCGGCGCGGCAGCGACTGCAAACTCAGCACGCTCAGCAGTCGACCTGCGCCCGGGTCAACCTTCAGAAATTGGCCGTTTTCCAAGCTCAGATTCATCTGCCCGCTGAGGCTGGGAATGTCCAGTGCCAAGGGAGACCCCAGCCACGCGACTTGTCCCGCCAGCACGCCTTTGCCACCGTTGAGCGTTTTGGTGTCGGCATTGGAATTGGCTGTGGTGCGCGCACTGGCGATTGTCGAAGCGCCCGCGGCAGATGTGACAGGTGTGGACGACGTGGAAGGCGTGGCTGGAAGCAAGCGCTCCAGCAGCGCGCCGCTGTCGGCCAGTTCTAGCTTGAAGTTAAGCGCCATGCGGTTGCGCGGGCGTGGGCTGTTGACGCTGGCTGGGGCATTCACTGCCGCCCACGTGCCGGTGGCGGTGAGTTTGGCTTCGGGCAGGCTCATGACCAGGCGCGACAACTGCCACTCGCGCGCGCCGTCGGCGTTCAGTCGGTTGGCCGCCAGCACCTCAACGCGACCCAGGTGCTTGCCACGCAAGGTCAGGTCGTCGACGACGATGTCAAGCGCCGGCACGTTGTACGCAACGCCAGGATTCAGCGTGGGTTCAAGCAGGCCGGGGCTTTCGTCAAGCTCGCTGCGCGGCAACGACAAGCGCGCCAGGCGCGCAAAAATTTTTGCTTCGCCCTTGATTTCGGCCAGTGCCGAGTTGCGGCGCTGCGCGGCGCTGGGCCCCGCTGGAATCGCCGTAGCGCCCGACCGGTATTCGACGTAACCATTGAGCTGCTCGGCGTCGACGTTGACCCGCCACGCGCCGTCTTCTTGGGTCAATCCCGCCACCACGTGGTTCAACCGTCGTGAGCCCGCGACCAGCTCTTGCGCGCGCAGCGTGATGGCGTTGGGGAAGTAGCTGCTGAGCGGCTGCGCCGCCGGGGCAACCACGGCCACACCGTTGGCCGCGGCAGCAAGCGCAGTAACAGAGGTTGCGGCGTCGAGTGAGGGCAATGCGGACGCGCCAGAAAGCCTGGCGATCGCGGCATCCCAGGCATCGAAGTTGACGATGGGCAGGTTGATGTTGGCAGTCACGCCGAAGAGCGGTGTGGGAGCGGTTGGGAGTGGAGATGGGGTCGCGGCTGCGGTTCCTGGTTCAACGACGCCCGAACTGACACTCACGCCGCCGCGCAGCACGCGCGGCACCTCACCGGACACGTCGCGCACGTACTGCGCACGCACGACGCTGCCCAAATCAAAGCGCAGTTGGTCGCGCACGCTGACGGTGGTGGCAGCCGAGGGGGTTGCGGTCGACAGCGTGGCGGCCGAACGCGCGGCGCCTGCATCCGCCAGCATCACTGTTTGAAAGCGCAGCGGCAGCGCCGCATCGGCCGTCTTGCGCAGCGGCGCGGGCAGATCAGAGGCCATGCCCACCAAGTTGCTGGTCACCAGGACTTCCAAGCCGCTGCGGGTGAAACCCAAGGCCGCGCGGTAGCTGGCTTGGCCGCTGAGCGCACCCGCGAGGCGCGTGACCCAGCCCAACTCGGTGGCTCTGCGCAGTCCTTCGGCACCGATGCTGCCGCTGCCCGTAAAACGCACCGCGCCGTCGGCGGCAGAGCCACCATCAAAGTTCACATCACCGCCCCACAGCTTGGCGCTGGCCGCCGCCACGGTGAAGCCCTTTTGGGTGAAATCGACGCGGCCCTTCGCCGCGCCCAGTAGCGGGTTGTCGGGCTGTATGCGCAGGTCATTGCCAGCCAGCGCCAAGCTGCCTTTGACGCTGGCGCTGGCCACATCGAACAGCGGAATGTTCAGGCCGAGCTTGAGCTCGGCGTTGCCGGTCGCGCTGCTTTGGGCCAGCACTTTGCGCGTCCAGGCGCCCACCGGGGTGACGTTTACAAAGCGCAGCATGTCGGCCAGTGGCCCGCGCGCTTGGCCGTCGAGCACCAACACCGACTTGTCGGCCAGGCTGCGAATGCCGCCGTGAATTTGCGTGATGTCCAGCCCGGCCCAGCGGGCTTTGGCATTGCGCACTTCGAGTGAAGCGCGGTCAAACACCAACTCGCCGCTGACCTTGCTGAGCGCGGGCCAGGGCGACTCGAACGCGGCTTCGGCACCCGAGGCGGGCAAGCTGGGAACGTAGGCAAAGTTCACATCGGCCAAGGTGGCCGCCACACGCAGCTGGCCGTCTTTGGGCGACTTTGCGTAGCGCTCATCGAAGTAAGGAAACTCCCACAAATCGCCCTTGACGCGAAAGCTCACCGCGCTGAGCATGCCGCCCTGCAGAGCTCGCGCCACGTAGTTGCGGGCACCTTCGGGCAGGCCCAAAGGCAAGTAGCGCGCGGTGCGCACCGCCACGCCGCGGCTGAGCTTGCCGTTGATCTCCAAATCGCCCGGGTAGCGGCCGCCTTTTGCAAAGCCATCGCCCGCACCGGTGGACCAGGTGCCGCTGAGCTCGCCTTGCACGTCGGCGTTGGCGAAACTGGCCCTCTTGATGTCGAGAGTGATTTTTGGGAGTGGCGGTGCAGGAACGGGCGCGCCGGCTCCAGCCTGCGTTTGTGACGCCGCGTTCGACGGCGAATTTACGGGCGAGTTCGCAGGCAATTTCACCGGCGTTTTGCCCGCCCCTTGGGCCGTCAGCGCCATCGCTTTTCCCGGCTCGATCCGCCACTGCATCACGCTGGTCAGTTGATCGAACGGCACCACCGCTTCAGCAAAGACTCCGGGCAAATCGACTGTGCCGCCTGCAGCGAGCGTGACTTCGGCCTGGCCACCTTTCTCGGTGGCGCTGAGGTCCACGGTCGCACCGCTCAAACCGGGGCGACCCAAGGCTTGCACGCTGGGGCCGGGCCGCGCGGCCAACGAAAAACCGGTGAACAGCGCTTTCACCTGATAGCCCACGGGCGCGTCAACCGGGCCCTCCCAGCGCGTGCTCAATCCCGTGACCAGCCCCTGCGGGCGCAATTCAACAATTTGACTGCGCAGACCGTCGGTGATCGGCAGGCGCTGCGCCATCTCGGCCATCAAACCAAGGTCAAGTCGCTGCGCGGTGAACTCACCGCTTCGAACCGCTTGGCCGGGTGCGCAAGCGAGTTCGCAGCGCAGCACCAAGCTCATGTCGCTGCGCGGCCACTGCAACGCGCTGGGCACACCTTGTTCATCGACCATCGATAGCGAAAAACTGAATTTTTCCGCCGCTAAACGCAATGTGTCGCCTTGCCGCTGGGCCTGCAAACGGCCTTGCAAATGATCAAAAGTCAGGCTTTGCAACTCGGGTGCCAAGCGCAGCACCACATGGCGCAGCGCCACGTCAGTCACGCCTTCGGTGAGCTTGCCGCTGCGCACCTCCAACCAAGCGCGCACGGCCCCGTGGCCTTCCGACAGATCAAGCGGCAGATCGACATGGCCGCGCAACTCATGCAAATCGGCGCGTGGCAAATCGGCGTGTACGGCACCACTCCAGCGTTGCCAGTCGCCGGGACGCGCGAGCAAGGGCTGCGTGAATTTGCCGCTGACGCTGAAGCGGTCACCCCACTCAGAGGGCGGCGTGCCGTCGAGGCGAAAGTCGTGCTGACGCAAGCCGTTGCGCAAGACGAATTGCACGTTCGACAAAACCAGCGGCGGCGCGCCGTTGTCTGCATGGCGCTGCGCGTCTGTCCACCTCACCGAGGCCCCGCGAATCACCAGCTCGTGTTGCTTGAAAAACCAATCGGACGCAAAAGCGGAATCTTCTGCAGAGGCTTTCGAAGGCGCGCTGAGGTCCAAGCCCGCGATACGCAACCGGCCCTTCGCGTCACGCTCGACATCCAGCTGAGCGCCGTCGATCAGCAACTGCTCGAACCGAATCTCGAAGGCCAGCAACGAGCTCGGTGACAAGGCCGCCACCACCCGCGGCAGGCTCAGCGCAGGTTTCGCGTCGGGCCCCAGTAAAACCACATCGCGCAGCTCAAATGAAGGAACCCAACCGCCGGATGTGACGGTGACACCGCCAATGCGAACCGGCACACCCAAAGCGGCGCTGGCGCGCTGTTCGATGGTGCCGCGCCAGTTTTCGATGTGGGGCAGAATCGCCCACTGAACGAGCAGCCACGCGACCACCAGCAGGCTCAGAACACCACCCAAAACCAGCGTTATGAGCCCCGCAATCCGACGCACTGAGCGAACCCCAGCGCCGGCCCAACCGCCAAGCCTGCCGCCGCCCCCACTGAACCTGCGGCGCGAGTTGCGGGAGTCGTTGGAAGGATGCGTCTCGTTGGGGATGTTTGACATGAACGGGTGGGGGCTGCGGATGCGGGCAAACCAACCCCCGAAACCGCAAAAAGAAATCTAGCACAGGCATGCCGCCACACCATGGTCAGCCCCGCGGCTTTACCGCCTGAAACCTCAACTGTTGCAGCGCCCAGCGGGGCCATCAAAGCTGCCACAGCCCACCACAGCCGCTATGTGCAGCGCATACGTCGGCGCTACGCAGATGATCTGACAAAGCTTCCGGGAGGGCTGCCGCGCCGCGAAGTCATCACCGCGCTGGTCTTGAAACTCGTGGCCGAAGGTCGCTCGCTGGGCAGCGCGCTGCGAGTGACGCGCCAGTTGGTGCTGGAACGTTTGGCGGTGCTGGATATAGAGGCCGGATGCTCCATGCCAGACATCACGCTGGCGATGACCGAGTTGGCCGAGGTGACGCTTGAGTTGGCCCTGGCGAACGCCAGCGCCGAGCACGATGCACGCCATGGCGCTCCGCTGAACGCCGCAGGGCAGCGCATCGAGTTTTGGGTGGTCGGCATGGGCAAGCTGGGCGCGCGCGAGTTGAATGTGTCGTCCGACATTGATTTGATCTACGTCTACGAAGACGCCGGCCACACCGCCGGGCCCATGGTGATCAGCGCGCACGAGTATTTTTCGCAATTGGTGCGCACGCTCTACACACTGATCGGCGACGTCACCGAAGACGGTTTCGTGTTTCGGGTGGACTTGGCCTTGCGCCCGAACGGCAACTCGGGGCCGCCCGCAGTCAGCTTGGCGATGCTGGAGGAATACCTGCAGGTACAGGGCCGTGAGTGGGAGCGTTTTGCGTGGCTCAAGAGCCGCGTGGTCGCGCCGCGTGCCAGCGTGACCAGCGGCAGGGCTTTGGCGCTGCGCGACATCGTTACCGCCTTTGTTTATCGAAAATATCTGGACTACGGCGTGTTCGAGGGCCTGCGCCAATTGCACCGAAAAGTGCGCGAGGAAGCACAGCGCCGCGCAGCCGGCCGGCCCGAACGCGCCAATGACGTGAAGCTGTCACGCGGCGGCATCCGCGAGATTGAATTCATCGTGCAATTGCTGCTGGTGGTACGCGGCGGGCAGTTTCCCGAAATGCGCACGCGCTCCACCTTGAAGGCGCTGAGCAAGCTGTCAGCAGCGGGTGTCATCAAAATCAGCACGGCCCACAAACTGGCCGAGGCCTACATATTTCTGCGCCGCGTGGAACACCGCATTCAGTACCTGGATGACCAGCAAACGCACATGCTGCCCACCGTGGATGCCGACTTGAACTGGATTGCGCGCAGCATGGCCGTGGACGGTGCTGCTGAAACTGGAACTGACAGCGGCGGCGGAAGTGACGGTGGCCGAGACACAGACACAGACACAGACACCGACACAGACAAAGACACAGACACCGACACCAGCGCCGGAGCGTCCACCCGCGCGCTGCTTGCTCGCTTGGGCGAAGTGCGTGAATTCGTGGCGGGCGAATTTGATGCCCTGCTGCACGAAGGCCAGGCTCCGGCGCCGAGCGGCAACACCGCTCCCTGTAAAAACTGCGGTCCACAGGCTTTGCCGATTGACAGCGAGGGCTTCATCGAAGGCCTGCCTCCCGCGCTGGCACAGCGCGTCAAACCGTGGTGTGAGCAGCCCAAAATCAAGGCGCTGCGCGATGACAGCAAACTGCGCTTGGCTCGCTTGATCACGCGCGCGGCCGACGCGGTGAAGGCTGAGCGCTGCAGCCTGGCCGCCGCGCTCAGCTTCATCGACTGGCTGGAACCGCTGCTGCGCCGTGACAGCTATTTGGCGCTGCTGGTCGAACGCCCCGAAGTGCACAGCCGCTTGCTGCGTCTGCTGGGGCTGGCGCGCTGGCCCACGCGCTATTTGATGCGCCACCCGGGCGTGATTGACGAGCTGGCCGATGAACGATTGCTGCACAGCCGCTTTGACGCCGCCGAGTTCTGCGCCGAGCTGGACGCGCGCCACGAAGCCTGGACGCGGTCGGGGCAGGCCGACGAAGAATCACTGCTGGACACCTTGCGCCGCGCCCACCACGCCGAGGTCTTTCGCACGCTGGTGCGCGACGTCGAAGGTCACATCACGGTCGAACAAGTGGCTGACGATTTGTCGGCTCTGGCCGACGCCACGCTGAGTTGCTCGCTGCGCTGGTGTTGGCAGCACTTCAAGCAAAAACACCGCACTTTGGAAGACGGTGGGCCGCGCATTGCGGTGATCGCTTACGGAAAATTGGGCGGCAAAGAGCTCGGCTATGGCGGCGACCTGGACGTGGTTTTTTTGTACGACGACGCGCATGAGAACGCGGCTGAAATTTACGCCGCATACGTTCGCAAACTCATAGGCTGGCTGACGCTGCGCACCGGCGCGGGCGAACTGTTCGACATCGATACCGCGCTGCGCCCCAACGGTGCATCAGGCCTGTTGGTGACTTCCATTTCTCGCTTTGCCGACTACCAAACCGGGCGAGGCAGCAATACCGCATGGACCTGGGAACACCAAGCCATCACCCGGGCCCGGTTTTGCGCGGGTTACGCGCCGCTGGAGGCTCAATTTGAGGCGGTTCGCCGCGCCGTCATGCGCGCGCCACGCGACGCGTCGGCACTGCGAGCCGAGGTGCAAAGCATGCGCAACAAAGTGCGCAGCGCCCATCCAATGCGTAACTCGGTCCATGAATCCGTGCGTGACCCGGCGGGCGACGCGGCCTCGGGCGCCATGTTTGATGTCAAACACAGCGCCGGCGGCATGATGGATGTTGAGTTTGCGGTGCAGTATTTGCTGCTGGAGTTTTCGCATTTGCACCCCGAGCTGCTCGACAACGTCGGCAACATCGCTTTGTTGCAGCGTGCAGAAGCGGCTGGTTTGTTGCCCGCAGGCATGGCAACGGCTGCCGCCGATGCCTACCGCGATTTGCGCCGCGCACAGCATGCGGCACGCTTGAACGAGGCACCCACTCAAGTCGGCATTGACGAGATGGCGGCGCAGCGAGATGCGGTACTGGCGCTGTGGCGCGAGGTCTTTGAAGTGCACTCTCTTCCCCTTGAAGACGGCGCACCGAAGCAGACGTGAAGACGGTGAACACCCACGGACCCACCGACGTGCGGTCAGCTCGCTCGCAGCCGGCCCTTGTCAATGAAAAGGGAGCCCACGGGAGAGATGGCACAGCGAAGACCTGGGTCGCGGTCACGGCCTTCTGGATGCTTGGGTCGCTGATCGCCTGGCCCCTGGAGCACCACGCCATCGACTGGCAACCGGCGCTTGCGTTCACACAAGCTTGGCGCGCCTTCAGCGCAGCTTTCGTGCACTACAGCCCGATGCACTTGGGCGCCAATTTTGTCGGCGCGGCGCTGGTCGGCATCTTCGGCTGGACAGCCCAAGCGCCTCGCCGAATGGCCGTGGCGTGGCTCGCCGCGTGGCCGCTCACACAACTCGGTTTGCTGGTGCAACCCAGCCTGTTGCATTACGGCGGCTTGTCGGGTGTGCTGCATGCGGGCGTGATCATCGTGTGCATGCATTTGATGCTCGCAGGCACGCCAACACAACGCCGTGTCGGCGCGGCGACGTGGCTGGTTGTGATGGTCAAAGTGTTGCTGGAAACCCCTTGGAAAGGCCCGCTGAGCCACCCCCTGGAGTGGGACATCGCTGTGGCGCCCATGGCGCACGCCACGGGTGTGGTCGCAGGCCTGATTTCCTCTGCGGTTGCGATTGCAGTGACGCTGTTGATGCGTCGCGCAAATCCCGACGTCGCACCTTCATGACCGTCAAAATCCTGAGCCACCGCCTGCCCGCTGTGGCGGTACAAATTCACGCCGTGCTCGTTCTCGCTCACGCCCAAGAAACCAAGCTACTGGGAGTACAAGGCGCAGCGCCGTCGCAGCAAACCGCTGCCGACATTCAAACCAGTGGCGATTTTTTTCTGGGCAGTTTTGATGATGAAAAACTGATCGGCGTCATCAGCGTGCGCCCTGACGACGAGCTCGGGCAAATCAACATTGCCAGCTTGGTGGTGCACCCGGCACAGCAGCGCCGCGGCGTGGCGCGTGCGCTGCTGACGAGCGCGTTGCAACGCGCCCCGGGCGCGACTTTTTCGGTGTCAACCGCGGCGAAGAATGCCCCCGCACTGGCGCTGTACGCGCAATTTGGCTTTGAGCCCTACCGCTGGGGAACCTTGGGCGAAGAAGGCATGGCGCTGGTCAAGTTGCGGCGCAGTCAGCTTGGGGCTGGGTGCGCCTGCATGGGTAGCGCGTGAAAGACTGGCTGCAGCGTCGCATGTGAGCTTCAACGCTTGCCCGCCTCAGCTCGTGTCAGCCCGCCTTTGCCGAGGTCGTTGCCTAAGCCCGAATGCGTTTGACCAAGTCGGTGGTGGAGTAGCCGTCCACAAAACCCAGCGCGCGCGCGTCGCCGCCCCAACTGCGCACCAGCGCAGTCTCGGCCAATGTTTCGATGTCGTAGTCGCCGCCCTTCACGTAGAGCTGCGGGCGCACCAGGCGCAGCAACTCGATGGGCGTCGCCTCATCGAACAAGGTGACCAGGCTGACGCTTTCGAGTGCAGCCAACACGCAGGCGCGGTCAAGCTCGGCGTTCAGGGGGCGGTCAGGGCCTTTTCCCAGCAAGCGGGCCGAGGTGTCGCTGTTCAGGCCGATCACCAAGCTGGCACCCAGCGCGCGCGCCTGCGCCAAATAACTGACGTGGCCGCGGTGCAGGATATCGAACACGCCGTTGGTGAAAACCACCGGCTGCGCCAGCGAGCGAATGCGCGACTGCAGCTCAGGTCTTGCGCAGAGTTTGTCGATGAAGTCGGCCACGGCAATTCGCAGGGATTCGAGTGAAAAACGCAGCAAAAATTGCTGCCAGAAACTGATTGTCACCTGCGCGGCAGAGCCCGCGCAGTGCGGCGCATAGACTGCGGCTCAAGCCTAAAAACCAGGAGACTTTCATGATTGTTTTGTGCGGATTCTCAGTGTCGAACTACTACAACAAAGTCAAACTGGCCTTGTTGGAAAAGAACGTGCCGTTCACCGAAGAAGTGGTGAAAACAATGAGCCAGGACGCGGCAGTTCTGAGCGCCTCGCCGCTGGGCAAAATTCCCTACATCCGCACGCCGCACGGCCCGCTGAGCGAGAGCCAGGCCATCCTGAATTACTTGGAGTTGGCCTACCCCAACCCTTCGCTGCTGCCCGCGGATGCTTTCGCTGCGGGCAAGGTGCACGAGCTCACCACCTACATCGACTTGCACTTGGAGCTGGTGGCGCGCGAGCTCTACGGCAAGGCATTTTTTGGCGGCGAAATCAGCGAAGGCAATGCGGCGCGCGTTCGCAAGCAGTTGGTGAAGAACATCGCCGCGTTCAAGTCACTGGCCAAGTTCTCGCCTTTCGTGGCGGGCGACACTTTCACCCAGGCGGATTGCGCGGCGTGGGTGAGTTTGCCGCTGGTGGCGATGGCGTCGAAAGCTGTGTTGGGTGAAGATTTGCTCGCTGCTGCAGGCGTCGATTGGCGCGCCTACGGAAAGATCATCGCCGAGCGGCCGAGCGCCCAGCGCGTGAACGCAGACAAGAAGACAGATGCAGCCAAGTTGGCAGCGGCAAAGTCGGCAGAAGCGAAAGCCTGAACCCGAACGCAATGTCAGCTTTTTACGAGCCGCCTGCTCTTGGAAATTGACATCAACATCCCCAGCGCCAAGCCTAGCGACACCATCGCGGTGCCGCCGTAGCTGATGAAAGGCAGCGGCACACCCACCACGGGCAAGATGCCGCTGACCATGCCCATGTTGACAAACGCGTAGGTGAAAAAGCTCATCGTCAAGGCACCGGCCAGCAAGCGGGTGAACACGGTGGGCGCATCGGCCGCAATCATCAAACCGCGCAAGATCAGCACAGTGAAACCGAGCAGCAAGCCCACGCAGCCGATCAAACCAAATTCTTCTGAGAACGCGGCGAAGATGAAGTCGGTGGTGCGCTCGGGAATGAACTCCAAATGGGTTTGCGTGCCCTTCATGAAGCCCTTGCCGTCGACACCGCCCGAGCCAATGGCGATCATTCCCTGAATGATGTGAAAGCCTTTGCCCAATGGATCGGTGGACGGGTCGAGCAAGGTGCACACACGGTTTTTTTGGTAGGCGTGCAACAGAGGCCACTTGACGTCGGGTTCGCAAATTTTTTCTTCCGACAGCACCAGCGCGGTGATGGCAATGGCGCCGGCCAGCATCGCGGGCAACACGATGCGCCACGACAGACCGGCAAAGAAAATCACGTACAAACCGCCCGACAACACCAATATGGAGGTGCCTAAATCGGGCTGCTTCACCACCAAGCCCACTGGCACGGCCAACAGCAGCAAAGCCACGCCGAAATCAAACACCCGCAGCTGGCCCTCGCGGCGCTGAAACCACCAAGCCAGGATCAGCGGCACGGCGATTTTGAGGATCTCGCTGGGCTGAATCACCACGCCGACGTTGAGCCAACGCGTGGCGCCTTTTTTGGTGATGCCCATGACCGCCGTGGCAATCAACAAAGACACTCCCAGCACATAAAGCGGTACCGCCAGGGCCATCAAACGCTGCGGCGGAATCTGCGCCACCACGAACAAGACCACAAGCGCCAGCAGCATGTTGCGGCCGTGATCCACAAAGCGGGTGCCGTGATCGAAACCGACCGAATACATGGTGATCAAGCCGACCCCGCCCATGAAAGCAATGGCGCCGAGCAACGGCAAATCAAAACCCATGAAAAACCGCTGGCCTCGCCGCCAAAGGGGCGGCGACTCGAACACCGCGCTCACCGCAACGCTCTCGCGTCGGGGGTCGCGGGAGCCGCGCGCTGCACGACGAGTTTGGCTGCCGCAGCGGTGCCAACAGACGCCACCGGCACCCGCGCTGCGCTCGTTGCACTCACTGCACTCGCTGGGGCAGCAGAAGCAGCCGCAGCAGCGGGAACAGCAGGAGGGTTTGAAAGCGTGTGGGGCGTCTGCACCGCGGCCATCGCCGTCCCGCCCGGCAATGGCACCGATACCGCCAAACGCTGCGTGCCCAGCGGCGCGCCAGACTTGCCTTGTTGAGTCAGCGCGATGTCTTCGACGCTGGGGTACAAGCCTTGTAGCCAATAGTCAAACACGCGACGCGCCATCGGGGCAGCGGCCTCTGAGCCGAAGCCCGAGTTTTCCACCACCACCGCCAAGGCGATGGTGGGTGCCTCCAGCGGTGCGAAAGCGGTGTACAGCGAATGGTCGCGCTTGTGCTCGTCGAGTTTGGAGGCGTTGTACTTTTCGTTGGCCTTGATGCCCACGGCCTGCGCGGTGCCGGTCTTGCCGCCGCTCTTGTAAGGCGCTCCAGCGAACGACCGCACCGACGTGCCTTCCTGCGTCACGCCGTACAAAGCGCGGTTGATGAGCTCCACGTGTTCGGGCTTGAAAGGCAAAGGCTCGACTGCTTCGTGCGCCACCAACTTGCGCTCGTGCGTGAGCACGTCTTCGATCTCGCGCACCAGGCGCGGCTGAAAGCGTTGCCCGCCCGATACCAAAGTAGACATGGCAGACGCCAACTGCAACATGGTGAAGTTGTTGTAGCCCTGCCCAATGCCCAACGAGATGGTTTCTCCGGCGTACCACTTTTGCTGCTCAGGCCGTTTGTAAGCGCGCTTTTTCCACGCGGTGGAAGGCAGCAAACCAGTGACCTCGCCTTCAATATCGATGCCGGTCTTTCGGCCGAATCCCAGCGGCAACAACTGCTCGTGCATCAGGTCAACGCCCATTTCGTTGGCCAATGAGTAGTAGTAGACGTTGCTCGACTTGATGATGCTGCGCGCCATGTCCACCGGCCCCAGGCCGCCGTCCCCGTGGCTGCGAAAGGTGTGGTTGCCAAACTGAAAAGTACCGCCGTCGAAAATCACGGTGCTGGCCGCGCGCTTGCCGCTGTTCAGCGCCGCCATGGCCATGAAGGGCTTGAAGGTGGAGCCGGGCGGGTAGGTGCCTCGCAGTGCGCGGTTCAGCAGCGGCTTGTCTATCGATTCATTCAGTTCGCGCCAGGAATCCACGTCGATGCCGTCGACGAACAAGTTAGGGTCGAAGGTCGGCTTGCTCACAAACGCCAGCACCTCGCCGTTGCGCGGGTCCAGCGCCACCATGGCACCGCGCCGGTCGCCAAACATTTCTTCCACCAGCGCTTGCAGGCGGATGTCGATGCTCATCACCAGCATGTTGCCGGGCGTTGCGGGTTGGCTGCGCAAACGGCGCACCGGGCGGCCGCTGGCGCTGGTTTCAACTTCCTCGTAGCCGGCGGCGCCGTGCAAGTGCGCTTCGTAACTTTGCTCCACACCGAGCTTGCCGATGTATTCGGTGCCGCGGTAGTTGTTTTCGTCTTCCGACTCGTCGATCTTGTCTTTCTCAGCCTGGTTGATGCGCCCGATGTAGCCGATCAAATGGCTGCCGACTTCCCCCAGCGGGTAATTGCGGAACAACCGGGCCTTGATGTCGACGCCGGGGAAACGGTAGCGCTGCGCAGTGAAACGCGCCACCTCGTCGTCGCTGAGGCGCGTGCGAATGGGCAGCGACTCGAAGCTGCGGCTTTCTTCCAGCAGGCGCTTGAAACGTTTGCGGTCACGCGGCTGGATGTCCACCAAGGTCGCCAGCTTGTCGATCAGGGCTTCGACATCGGCCACTTTGGAGGGCATGATTTCCAGCGTGTAAGCCGAATAGTTGCTGGCCAGCACCACGCCGTTGCGGTCGACGATCAGGCCCCGATTCGGCACGATGGGCACCACAGCGACGCGGTTGTTTTCAGCCTTCGTCGACAGCTCTTCGAACTTGAAAACTTGCAGGTAAACCAGGCGCGCCGTGAGCAAGCCAAAGGCAATCAACACAAACGCGGCAGCAGCGGTCAGACGGATTTTGAAACCGCCCAACTCCAACTCCAGGTTTTTGATTTCAGTTTTCACGCCGCGCCAAATTCAGTAAGGGTCGCTCACAAAGGCCGATTTTGATCCGGGTCGGGTGGCCTGCGCTGAGGCGCCAACAGCACCCACGTGGCCAGCGGCCACAGCAGGCTTTCAAACACTGGTGCCAGCAACATTTCCCATCCCGGAAACATGCCTCCCGCCATCAGTCGCACCAAAAATGAAACTGCGTGCGCCGCCACAAACAGCGGCAGGATTTGCACCGCCTGCGACGGCACGGTGAACCACACCAAACGTCGGTGCATGCTGACCGCAAAGTAGCTCAGCAACGTGTACGCCAGCGCGTGCTGGCCAAGCACCGCGCCTTCATGCACGTCCATGAACAAGCCAAACATGAAGGCCAGCCCCACGCCCACACGGCGCGGCTGGTGGACATTCCAAAACACCAGAGCCAGCGCCATGAAGTCGGGCATCGCGGCATGCCGGCCCAGGGGAATGACGTTGAAGGCAAAGGCCAACAGCAAGGTAGCCCACACAAACAGCGGGTTTGCCGGCAGCAGCAGTTGGCTTGCGTTGCGCGGCATGATCACCTGCGACCACCTTTTCTGGCCGCCAGCTTGGCTTCTTCGGGCGTGGGTAAATTCTCGGGTTTGGGCGGCAACTGCAAGCCGACAGGCTCGATCAGCAGCACATGGCGCATGCCGTCAGCAAGCGCCGCCGGAGTCAACAAAATGCGCGCAAAACCCGAATCCGCCTTGCGCTCGACGGACAAGACTTTGGCCACCGCGAGACCCGCCGGGTAGACACCGTCGATGCCAGAGGTGACCAGCGCGTCGCCTACCAGCACATCGGCATTTCCAGCCATGAAACGCAGCTCCAGCCCGAAACTGCCGCCGCTGCCATACGCCGCGCTGCGCGCTTGGCTGCGCACGTTGAGCACCGGAATGGCCGCGTCTTTGTCGGTGAGCAGCGTGACCTCGCTGGACAGCGGGTACACCCGCGTGACTTGGCCCAGCACGCCGGCCTCGCTGATCACGGGCGAGCCCAGCGCCACGCCCTGCGTGATGCCTCGGTCCACGATGACTTTGCGCGAATACGGGTCGGGCGCGTCGTACAACACCTCGGCCACTTGGGAACGCACCGTCACGCTGGGGCGAAGCTCCAACAAGGCGCGCAGCCGGGTGTTTTCGATCAGCAATTGATCGACGCGCGCCGAGCGTTCAGCCTGCATCGCCAACTCGCGTCGGGCGCTGGATTCATTCGCCAGGGCCCGCTGCATGCCCAAGGTGTAATCGCTCGCCACAGACCACAGCTGAGCCGGCACCAAGAGGGCGCGCTGCACTGGGTGCAATGCGGTGGCCACCACCGCGCGCAGCGGTTGGGTGATCTTGAATCTGGTGTCCGCCACCATCAAAAAAATTGCGAAGGCCGCGCCAAATGTCAATTTGGTGAGCGCGGTGGGGCCTTGCCGAAAAAACGGCGGTGGCGCGCGGTCCAAAGTGCCTAACTGCATGCTCGCAAACGCTCAGATGCCCATTGAATTGACGCCGTTTCTGGCGCGGGTGGCATGTTCAGACGAACCGCTATTCGCGGACCTCGAGCTGCGGATCTCGAGATGCGGACGTCGAGTTGCGGACATCGAGTTACAAGATGCGCGTTACGCAGCCGCCTTCGGATTTCACTCTGAAGTGAAGATGGAGCCCAGGCGCTCCATGCGTTCCAGCGCCATGCCACATCCGCGCACCACACACGTCAACGGGTCTTCGGCCACCAGCACCGGCAAGCCGGTTTCTTCGGCCAGCAGACGGTCCAGGTCGCGCAGCAGGGCGCCGCCGCCGGTGAGCATCATGCCGCGCTCGGCAATGTCGGCACCGAGCTCGGGCGGGGTTTGTTCCAGCGCGTTTTTCACCGCCGACACGATTTGATTCAACGGGTCGGTCAGCGCCTCCAAGATTTCGTTGCTGCTGATGGTGAAGCTGCGCGGCACGCCCTCGCTGAGGTTGCGGCCCTTGACTTCCATTTCCTTGACTTCCGAGCCGGGGAACGCCGAGCCGATGGTCTTCTTGATGCTTTCGGCCGTGGGCTCACCGATCAACATGCCGTAGTTGCGGCGGATGTAGTTGATGATGGCCTCGTCGAATTTGTCGCCACCCACGCGGATGCTGCCTTTGTAGACCATGCCGCCCAAGCTGATGACGCCCACCTCGGTGGTGCCGCCGCCGATGTCCACCACCATCGAACCCGTGGCTTCCGACACCGGCAAGCCCGCACCAATCGCCGCCGCCATGGGCTCTTCAATCAGGTAAACCTCGGACGCGCCCGCGCCGAGTGCCGACTCGCGAATGGCACGCCGCTCGACTTGGGTCGACCCACAAGGCACGCAAACGATGATGCGCGGGCTTGGCCTGAGCACCGAGCGCGGATGCACCATCTTGATGAACTGCTTGAGCATTTGCTCGGTGACGGTGAAGTCGGCGATCACACCGTCTTTCATCGGGCGGATGGCCTCGATGTTGCCGGGCACTTTGCCCAGCATCGCCTTGGCCTCGGCGCCCACCGCCTGGATGGTTTTTTTACCGTTCGGACCGCCTTCGTGGCGAATCGCCACCACAGAGGGCTCGTCCAGAACAATGCCTTTGCCACGCACGTAAATCAGCGTGTTGGCGGTGCCTAAGTCAATGGCCAGGTCGGTGGAAAAGTAGCGACGAAAAGATGCAAACATGAGTTTTTAAGCATCCAGCCTCGAGGCATGGCGGCTGCCACAGGCGGCTGGAAGCGAGGTCCGGTGATGAAGCGAAAAACGCTCGCGCTTTATGTAGAAACAGCGCGGAGCAGAAATGGACGAATGAGAAATCTGATGACCAGGAGTCTGTGAACGAGAAATCTGCAAACAAGATATCGGTGAACCAGAAACAGATGAACAAATGCGTTT
>JBBRGA010000020.1:0-31550 GCA_038241115.1 Burkholderiales bacterium
GGTGCGATGGTCGGGCTGACACTGGTCAACATGGGTGTTAACTATTGGCTGATGCTGCCTCTGGTTATCGTATTTGGACTGTTTCAGGGTGGCTTGGTTGAACGCATTGGCGTGCGCCCCGCGATCAAGATCAAGTCTGAATTCGGTTGGATCATGTCCACCATTGCGCTGGGCATCATTTTCAAAAACGTGGCAGAAAACGTGTGGGGCCGCGACGACCTGAAGTTTCCTTCGCCGCTGCCTGAATCGCCGTTGAAGTTTTTGGGTGCCAATGTGTTGCCGATGGAAATTTTGGTGGTGGTGGGCGCGATTTTGATGATGCTGGCGGTCGAGTTTTTCAACCGCAAAACCATTTACGGCAAGGCCGTGGTGGCCACGTTCAATGACCGCGACGCCGCCAAATTGATGGGCATCAACACCGGGCTGGTTATTACGTTTTCGTACGCGCTTTCGTCCATGACCGCCGGCTTTGCTGGCGTGTTGATTGCCCCGCTGACGCTTACCGGCGCCACCATGGGCGCGGTGCTGGGCTTGAAGGCTTTCGCGGTGGCCATCATCGGCGGCCTGACCAGTGGCTTGGGCATCGTGGTGGGCGGCATTATTTTGGGTGTGGCCGAAACCACCACCGGCTTCTACTTGAGCACTGGCTACAAAGACGTGCCGGGCTTGGTGCTGCTGCTGATTGTTTTGGCTGTGCGTCCGCAAGGTTTGTTCGGCAAAAACGCGATCAAGAAAGTCTGAACATGAATCGCAAGACGCTTGTAGTTTCAATCTTTGGCATCGCGGCATTGCTTCTATTCCCCGTCGGCATTCACAACCCGTACTACATCCACCTGCTCGAGACGATCATGATCTACGCGATCGTGCTGTTCGGCTTGGACATCGTCGTGGGTTACACCGGTCAGGTGTCGCTGGGGCACTCGGGCTTGTTTGGAATCGGCGCTTACACGGCAGGTGTGCTGGTGTTCAAACTTGCCGCACCGCTGTGGATCACCATCCCCGCTGCAATTTTGTTCACCGCCGGTTTCGGCGCGCTGTTGGCCCTGCCCGCATTGCGTGTGTCAGGCCCGTATCTGGCGATGGTGACCTTGGCCTTCGGCACCATCATTCAAATTTTGATCAACGAGATGAGCTTCCTCACCGAAGGCCCGCTCGGTATCAAGCTGGAAAAGCCCAGCATGTTCGGCCACAAACTGGACGAGCGTGAGTTTTACTGGTTGGTGGTGGTGATGACGGTGTTGTCATGCATCGTGGCGCACCGCATCCTTCGCTCCCACTTGGGGCGCGCATTTGAAGCCTTGCGTGGTAGCCCGGTGGCATCCGACTGCATGGGTGTGTCGGTGTACCGCTACAAGGTTTACGCCTTCGTCATCAGCGCCGGTTTTGCGGGTCTGGCAGGCAGCCTTTATGCCTATTCCGAGCAATACATTTCGCCCAACTCCTATAACTTTGAGTTGACCGTGTTGTTTTTGTTGGCAGTCATCATGGGCGGGCGCAAGAGCCGCATCGGCTCGATGGTGGGCGCGGCCATCATCGTGTTGTTGCCCAAGCTGCTCGACGACATCGAGATGTTCCGCTACGTGTCTGTGGCGCTTGCCGCGCTGGTGATCATGGTGGCGTTGCTGGGCGTTCAAAAAGGACGCACCACCTGGAAGCAAATGGCCATTCCTTTGGTCGGCAGCGTGGCCTTGGCCGTGCTGTCGTTCTGGTTGAAAACCATGACCGATTGGCGCCTTTCTATCTTTGGCGTGATCATGTTGTTTGTCGTCTACTACCTTCAAGACGGCATCGTGGGTTTTGTACGCAACGCGTTGAACTTGAAGCGTCCGCAGGCAGAAGGCGAAGTCGAGGGCAGCGGTTTCAAAGGCGCCGACGCCTTGTCCACCACGAGCGAAGGCGCGGGCGGCGAGATCCTGAAAGCCAGCGGCGTGTTGATGCAGTTTGGCGGCTTGAAGGCGCTCAACAATGTCGACCTCAGCATTCAGCGCGGCACCATTCACGGCCTGATCGGACCCAACGGTTCAGGCAAGAGCACCATGATGAATGTGCTCACCGGCATCTATGTGCCAACCGCAGGCGACATCAGTTTTGCAGGCCGCTCGGTGGTGGGCCGCACATCCAGCGACATTGCGCTGTCGGGCATCGCACGCACCTTCCAAAACGTGCAACTGTTCGGTGAAATGACCGCGCTGCAAAACGTGCAGGTGGGCTTGCACCACACCTTTGCAAGCAACTTGCTGGACGTGTCACTCCATACACCTCGCTACTTGCGAGAAAGTACGGCGGCTACTCAGCGCGGCTTGGGGCTTTTAAAGTTTGTAGGCTTGGAAGACTTGGCCTTTGAAGAAGCGCGCAACCTGCCCTACGGCAAACAGCGCTTGCTGGAAATAGCTCGCGCTTTGGCGCTTGATCCGCAACTGCTTTTGTTGGACGAACCGGCCGCTGGTCTGACGGCACCCGACATCAAAGAGTTGATCACTTTCATCCGCAAGATCCGGGAACACGGGGTCACTGTGATCTTGATCGAGCACCACATGGACGTCGTGATGAGCATGTGCGACACCGTCTCGGTGCTCGACTTCGGGCAGAAGATTGCCGAGGGCGCGCCCGCTCAAGTTCAAGCGGATGAGAAGGTCATTGAAGCCTATCTAGGCGGCAGCGTCACCTGACGACGCAGTGCAGCTTCGCAAATTGACCGCGCGATTTATCACTCATGCGACCACCCAATTGACTCCGCAACCTCGGCACCATCAAAGCGCACTCATATGTTGCAAATCAAAGATCTAGTTGCCGGTTACGGCAAAGTGCAAGTGCTGCACGGCATTTCCATCCACGTGCCCAAGGGCAAGGTGGTCACGCTGATTGGCTCCAACGGCGCGGGCAAGACCACGACCATGCGCGCCATCTCGGGAATGATTGCGCCCACTGGCGGTGAAATTTCGCTGAACGGCACGCGCGTCGAGGGCAAAGAGTCTTACGACATCGCCAAGTTAGGCTTGGCCCACTCGCCCGAAGGCCGGCGTGTTTTTGCCACCATGACGGTCAACGACAACCTGATTCTGGGAGCCTTCCCGCGCCTAACCGGCAGCCGCCCCAAGGGCGACGTGGCAGCCGATTTGGAGCGTGCGCTGGAGCTGTTTCCGCGACTGAAGGAGCGTCGTTTGCAACTGGCCGGCACGCTGTCTGGCGGCGAGCAGCAAATGCTCGCGATGGCGCGAGCCGTGATGCTCAACCCCGATGTGGTCTTGCTGGACGAGCCCTCGATGGGTCTGGCGCCCATCTTGGTGGCCGAGGTGTTTCGGATCATCGAACGTCTGAAAAGCGAAGGCGTCACCATGCTGCTGGTCGAGCAATTTGCGGCGGCTGCCTTGGCCGTTGCCGATTACGGATACGTGCTGGAAAACGGCCGCATCTCGGTGCACGGCCCTGCCACGCAGCTGCGCGATGACCCCGCAGTGAAGGCGGCTTACCTCGGCGGCGGCGGATCACATTGACGTGGACGCCTTGAGGGGCGTGGTCGACTGAAGCCACCGCAGGAGTGCATGCGAAAATCTGGGCCGTTGTTCTTACCGCCTCCACCTGAGCACTGCCTGCCGTGAGCCTTGTTTTTCCACACACCTTTGTGCCTTGGTTTCGCGCGGTGGCTCCGCACATCCACGCTTATCACGGCAAAACGTTTGTGGTGGCGATCACCGGCGAATTGATTGCCGCAGGAAAGCTGAATTCGTTCGCGCAAGATTTGGCGATTTTTCACGCCATGGGCATCAAGCTGGTGCTGGTCCATGGTTTTCGCCCGCAAGTAAATGAGCAGTTGCGAACCAAAGGGCACGCGGCGAAATATCACGAGGGCCTGCGCATCACCGACGCCGTGGCGCTTGACTGCGCGCAGGAGGCCGCCGGTCAATTGCGCTTTGAAATTGAAGCCGCGTTCTCTCAGGGCTTGCCCAACACGCCCATGGCCAATGCCATCGTGCGCGTGGTCTCGGGCAACTTCTTAACCGCGCGACCCGTGGGTATTGTTGACGGCGTGGACTTCATCCACAGCGGTGTGGTGCGCAAGGTAGACAGCGCCGCCATCCGCAGTGCCATCGACAGTGGTGCCATGGTGTTGTTGTCGCCGTTTGGTTTTTCGCCCACCGGTGAAGCCTTCAACCTCAGCATGGAAGATGTGGCGACCAGCACGGCGATTGCCATGCAGGCCGACAAACTGCTGTTTCTCGCCGAGGTGGCGGGCATCCACGAAGACTTGAACGACGCCGAAAGCGCCATTGACACCGAACTGGCTTTGGCCGAAGCGGAGCGCTTGCTGGCGCAATTGCCGCGGCCCACGGTGCCCAGCGATCCAGCGTTTTATTTGCAGCACTGTGTGCGTGCGTGCCGCGGCGGCGTCGAACGTTCGCACATCTTGCCGTTTGCAACCGACGGCGCGCTGCTGATGGAGGTATTCACCCACGACGGTATTGGCACGATGGTGGTTGATGAGAAATTGGAAAGCTTGCGCGAAGCCACGGCCGACGACATCGGCGGTGTGCTGCAACTCATAGAACCATTTGAGCAAGACGGTACGCTCGTGAAGCGCAGCCGAACCGAAATTGAACGTGACATTGGGCACTACACCGTCATCGAACACGACGGCGTGATATTCGGTTGCGCCGCTTTGTACCCTTATCCCGAAGCGCGCACGGCAGAGATGGCGGCGCTCACTATTTCCCCCGATGTTCAAGGCCAAGGCGACGGCGAACGCATACTCAAACGCATAGAGCAACGCGCCAAGGCGCAAGGTTTGGACAGCATTTTCGTGTTGACCACGCGCACCATGCACTGGTTCATCAAACGCGGCTTTGCACCAACGGAACCAGATTGGTTGCCCGAGGCGCGCAAACGCAAATACAACTGGGATCGGCGCTCGCAGGTGTTGGTCAAAAAACTCGGCTGACCGCAACTGCGGAGTGCTAAAAGCATCGACTGGTTGAATGGCCTTTGTGTTGGCCGCAGATATCAAAATTTATTTTTTCAGGAGTTAAAGATGGCACGAACAGTTCACTGCATTCACCTTAAAAAAGACGGCGACGGAATGGATTTCGCCCCATACCCTGGCGAGTTGGGCAAACGCATTTACAACGAGGTGAGTAAAGAAGCTTGGCAGCTGTGGATGAAACACCAAACCATGTTGGTCAACGAGAACCGTTTGAATCTGGCGGATCAACGTTCTCGTCAATATCTGGCTCGCCAGATGGAGAAGTTTTTCTTCGGCGAAGGTGTCGAGCAACCTGCGGGGTATGTGCCGCCGACCGCTTAAATATTCGCGAGTTAATCCAAGGGTTCAGGATTGCGCTTCAAGTGATATACCATTCACCGGCGCTGCCGATACCACAACCTGCCTTGGAGATTCTTTATGAATAAATTACAGCAACTGCTAGAACAGCAAGCCGCTTTGGCAAAGGAAATTGACGTCACGCGTCGCGAGGCCAAGCTCGAAGCCGTTGGAAAAGTACGCGCCATGATGGATGAGTATGGTTTGACAGCGTCTGATCTGGTTGTTCGCACAGGGCCGAAAGTGGGTGCAGTCAAAGGGGCCAAAGTGGCTGCCAAATACAAAGATGACTCGGGCAACGCGTGGAGTGGACGCGGTTTGCAACCGAGGTGGTTAAAGGCGGCGCTGGAGAACGGCCGCACGCTGCAAGACTTTGCCGTCTGACCCCGAAATCAACCACTGAGCAGCCCAAGCTAGGCCCTGCGCAACTGTCCGCGCGGTTCACGGAATAGGCATTTGACAAAACAGTGCGATGCGCGGCTCAGGTCGTGGCGCCGCGTGAATTGGCGGGCTGGACGCCCGCTTGCCGCAACACCGGCACGCGAACTGGTGTGGGTACGACCTGGCATGGTTGGCGAATTGCCTCAAACGCGAGTCCCAAACCCGCCGCTAGACTCATTCCATGATCCCCGCCAGCTTCGTCCAGGACCTGCTCACCCGAGTTGACATCGTTGACATCGTGGGTCGGCACGTCGACTTGAAAAAAGCCGGCGTCAACCACAAAGGCTTGTGTCCTTTTCACGGCGAGAAGTCACCCAGCTTCATCGTCAGCGCCACCCGCCAGACCTACCACTGTTTTGGCTGTGGCGTGCACGGCAACGCAGTAGGCTTCTTGATGGAGCATCTGGGTGTGGGCTTCCCTGACGCCGTGCGTGATTTGGCGCAGCAGGCCGGCATGACGGTGCCCGAGGACGACAGTTCGCCTGAAGAACGGGCGTTGGCGGCAACTAAAAAGGCCCGGCAAGCGACCCTGAGCGAAACCCTGTCCAAGGCCAACGACCACTATCGCAAGCAACTCAAAATCACGCCGCGCGCCATTGACTATTTGAAAGCGCGCGGTTTGAGCGGTGAAATCGCGGCGACCTTTGGCATGGGCTACGCACCCGACGGCTGGCGCGCCCTGGCCAGCGCGTTTCCTCAATACGACGATCCCTTGCTCCAAGAATCGGGCTTGGTGATATCGCCCGACGACGACGGCGTGAGCGAAGCCGAGCGCAAACGATACGACCGCTTTCGCGACCGCATCATGTTCCCCATACGCTCGGTGCAGGGCGAAGTCATTGGCTTTGGCGGGCGCGTGCTCGACAAGGGCGAACCGAAATACTTGAATTCACCCGAAACACCGGTTTTCAGCAAAGGCAAAGAGCTGTACGGCCTGTTCGAAGCGCGCCAAGGTTTGCGTCAAAAAGGTTATGCCTTGGTGGTGGAGGGCTACATGGACGTGGTGGCGCTGGCCCAGCTTGGCTTTCCCAATGCAGTGGCCACGCTGGGCACGGCTTGCGGCGCCGAACACGTGCAAAAACTTTTTCGCTTCACCGAATCAATCGTCTTCAGCTTTGACGGAGACGCGGCTGGGCGCCGCGCCGCGGGCCGCGCACTCGAAGCGTCGCTGCCGTTCGCGACCGACCTGCGCACCATTCGCTTTTTGTTTCTGCCCTCCGAGCACGATCCGGACTCTTATGTGCGGCAACTCGGATCTGCGGCCTTTGACCGCTTGGTCGAGCAAGCAGTGCCACTGTCGCGTCAACTGATTGAAGCCGCCGGTGAAGGCTGTGACCTCGGTGCCGCGGAAGGCAGAGCGCGGCTTTTGGCCAACGCCAAACCCTTGTGGCAAGCCTTGCCCGACGGCGCGCTGAAGCGGCAGTTGCTCGGCGAGTTGGCCAAGCTCGCCGGGCTGGAAATCAGCGACGTCAACGAGCTTTGGAAAGTGTTGGCCTCTCGAGGTGCGTCAGCCCTTGGCAGGAGCGCCGGCGTCAGAACCAGCAAGGAAACGACATTCAGGCCGCCGTGGAAGTCAGGCCAGGACGCAGCCAAATCGATGCGCGCCAAAACCCTTCGCAAAGCGCCCAACAGCCCCGCCGATCAAGCAATGCGCATGCTCATGCTGCACAGCGCATGGTGGGATCAATTGAACACCGCCGACCACGAACTGCTGCACGCCTTGCCCGGCCCCTTGGGAGAACTCTGCGCCTGGTTGGAGCGCCAACTCGCCGAGCATGGCCCAACGCCTTGGGCTGCTCTGGCCGAAGGTTTGGTCGGGCATCCGCTGCACGAAGTCCTGCAAGCATTGGTGCCCGACATTTCATTGCCCGATGAAATGGGTCTGGCCGACCTGCAACGCGTTCTGAATCAGTTGTGGATTGCGCAACTCAGTTCTGAAAGCAGCCGTTTGATTGAGCAAGCCCAAGCCGACCCCAGCGCACTGAAGCAGTGGCGCGTGGTGGATCAGGACTTGAAGCGCCGCAAGACTTTGCTGAGTGCTGTGTCGGGTGATTTGGCGATATCTCAACCGACCGATGCGGCCACAAGCAGACACGACGCCTGAGCGAAGGCTGGAGCGCCCCAGCTTGACCATGCCGGCACCGTCCCCTATCCTGCCCGCCATGACGCTTTTGCCACGCGCTCCTCGCACATTCCCAGCGCGCCCTTCGCACCCCACGCACCGAAAGAGCCGCGCTGTGAACCGCGTGGCTGTAGCGTTGCTGGCGTTGTGCTGCGGCGGGACGGCGCTCGGCGCGCCTGACGAGCCGGCAGACGCCATCACCCGCCTGTTGGTGGAAAAGGGTTTGATGCCCAACCCCAGCCCCAACTCCAACGCGTCCGCTGTCAGCCTGACAACCAGCGAGTCGGCGTTGGTGCGCCAAGTCAGGGACACCGCGTCTGACATGGTGATCACCGCCATGAATTTTTTGGGCGTGCCGTACAAGCGCGGCGGTGCCAGTCAGAACGACGGCTTTGATTGCAGCGGCTTCACGCGCCACATCTTTGAGATGAGTCTGGGCTTGGTGTTGCCGCGCCGTTCGGACGACCAGGCCGTCGCACCGGGCTTCCTGCAAATTGCACGAGAAGATTTGAAACCCGGAGACTTGGTGTTTTTCAACACGTTGAAACGCACGTTTTCACACGTCGGCATCTACATCGGCGAAGGCAAGTTCATTCACTCTCCGCGAACAGGCGGCGTGGTGCGCATCGAAGACATGCGCTTTGCTTACTGGAACACGCGCTTCACTGGCGCAAGACGCGTTGACACGCCTGTGGAGGGCGACGCTCAAGCCGCCAAGGCTGTGCGCGCTGTTGACGCCACCGCCAACGCGGCCGCTGCTGCGCCTCGCTCGCCGGGCAGGTAAGCCACGCGGGTTAGTCTCGCAAATTGGCCGAGCAAATTGGACGAGCTAGAAGGCCGAGCAAGCAGGCCGAGCTAGTAGGTCGAGCAAGCCAGCAAACTCGACAAGCAAATCACGCGGCCTTCGAGCGGAAGGGCCAGTCCCACGAGGGCACAATCCCGACATGGGCCAAACCGTCATTCCGCTAGCCGACCAGCGCTACCTCGCGCTGGTGCCGCACATCCCCACTTCGGCAGCGGATGTCACAGGTTTGCTCAGTGACAGCCTGGCACGTCCACTGCGCGATTTGCGAATCTCCGTCACCGACCGCTGCAACTTCCGATGCAGCTACTGCATGCCCAAAGAAGTGTTCGACAAGAACTACAGTTTCTTGCCGCAAACATCGCTGCTGAGCTTTGAAGAAATCACCCGCACGGCTCGACTTTTTGTGGCCCACGGCGTGCAAAAGATTCGCCTCACGGGTGGCGAGCCGCTGCTGCGCAAACACATTGAAGTGCTGATCTGCATGCTCAGTGAATTGCGCACGCCCGACGGTTCAGCGCTCGACCTGACTCTCACAACCAACGCCTCAGTGCTCGCCAGGAAGGCAAAGGCTTTGAAAGACGCTGGCCTGCAGCGCATTACCGTCAGTCTGGACGCGCTGAACGACAGCATTTTTCGACGGATGAACGATGCGGACTTCCCTGTTTCAGAGGTGCTCAAAGGCATCGAAGCTGCGGAAGCTGTGGGCTTGGGACCGATCAAGGTGAACATGGTCGTCAAGAGAGGCACCAACGACGCCGAAATCTTGCCCATGGCGCGCCACTTCAAAGGCTCGTCGGTGGTGCTGCGCTTCATTGAGTACATGGATGTCGGTGCCACCAACGGCTGGCGCATGAACGAGGTGTTGCCCTCAGCGCAGGTAATCGCGCGCATCAACGAAGTCTTTCCTTTGGAGGCCATCGGTGCAAACACCTTGGGCGAAACCGCCGAGCGCTGGCGCTACCGTGACGGCGGCGGAGAAATCGGTGTCATTTCCAGCGTGACCCAAGCCTTTTGCCGAGACTGCAACCGCGCGCGTTTGTCTACCGAGGGCAAGTTGTTTCTATGCCTGTTCGCAAGCCGTGGCCACGACCTGCGTGCCTTGCTGCGAGGCGACTTTTCCGATGCACAGATGTCTACCGCCATTGCCCATATTTGGCAGCAGCGCGATGACCGCTACTCTGAACTGCGCAGCGCGGACCGGTCCAACAAGAGCGAAGGCAGCATCGGTGAAGGCGGCATCGATGACGGCGGCATCGGTAACGGCGAGAGGCGCGTTGAGATGCACTACATCGGTGGCTGAACTGGGTTCAACGGCGTTGACGACGATATCGAAACACCAGATCACCGGTGTGGTGCTGGCCGGTGGAAAAGGCAGCCGCATGGGCGGTGTCGACAAAGGCCTGCAACAGCACAAAGGCGTGTCGCTGGCACAAGGCGCGTTGCTGCGACTGGCACCACAAGTGGCCAGCGTGCTCATCAATGCCAACCGAAATGTTGCGGCTTACGAGGCCTTTGGTGCGCCTGTGTTCCCCGATGCGATGCCAGACCAGCCCGGCCCCTTGGCCGGCTTTCTGGCGGGTTTGGCGCACTGCAATACCGAGTTCCTGGTGACGGTGCCCTGCGACTCACCGAATTTCCCTGAAGACCTGGTGGCGCGACTGGCGCACGCGTTGGTTGCCGCTGACGCCGAAATCGCCATGGCCGCCACCCGGTCAAACAGCGGAGTCCAAGTGCAACCTGTTTTTTGCCTGATGCGCGCCAGCCTGAAAATCAGCCTCGCACAGTTCACCGCGTCGGGTCAGCGCAAGATCGATAAATGGACGGCAACGCACCGCTGCGTCGAGGTGGTGTTTGAAGACGAATTGGCGTTCTTCAACGCCAATACCGAAGCTGACCTTGTGCAGCTGCAAACGCCTCAACGCTGAGCGCCCGGTGAGTACCGCATGAGCACTAATATCGACACGCTGCAGAGCATCGCCACACGCATCAGCGGCTACGACGCGTCGTCCTTGCCGGTGGCGCAAGCGCGTGAATTCTTAGACCGCTTGGTGCCGCGCATCCGCGAATTCGAGACGGTGTCGTTGCACGACGCGCTGGGCCGAGTGTTGGCGCGCGATGTGGTGTCGCACCTGAACGTGCCGGCGCATGACAACTCGGCGATGGACGGCTATGCGCTGCGTGGACGGGAACTCAGCGCCACGTCGGCCACCCAATTTACGGTCACTGGAACCGCCTTCGCGGGTCAGCCCTTCGTGGGTGACGTGCCGTCCAACCACTGCCTGCGCATCATGACCGGCGCTGTGATGCCGCTTGACTGCGACACCGTGGTGCCTCAAGAGTTTGTGCAACTCACCGAGGCGGGAGTCACTGTGCCAGCAGGCGTGGCGCGCACGGGCGACAACCGGCGCGCGGCAGGCGAAGATTTGGCGCTTGGTGAGGTGGCACTGCCGGCAGGGTGCGTCATAGCGCCTGCCGACCTGGGGTTGCTTGCCTCTTTGGGCCAAGCGGAAGTGGCTGTTGTTCGGCGCCTGCGCGTGGCCTTTTTTTCGACCGGCAATGAGCTTCGGTCGGTTGGCGAAACGCTGGATGCGGGATGCGTTTACGACAGCAACCGCTACACGCTGTGGGCCATGCTGAAGCGCCTGGGCATCGAGGTGCTCGACCTCGGCGTCGTGCCGGACGAGCCGGCTGCGTTGACCCAGAGTTTTTTGCACGCCGCATCCGTCGCTGACGCCATCATCACCTCTGGAGGTGTCAGCGTCGGTGTCGCCGACCACACCAAGCAAGTGATGGCGCAGCTGGGGGAAGTGTTGTTCTGGACAGTCGGCATCCGCCCCGGCAGACCCATGGCGATTGGTCGCATTCCCAAGGATGGTTCAAAGACAAGCGGCTCGGCCATCTTGTTCGGTTTGCCCGGCAATCCAGTGGCGGTGATGGTCACGTTTTACGCCTTGGTTCGCGACGCTTTGCTGGTAATAAGCGGTGCCACAGCGCAATCGTTGCCGTTGATGAAGGTGATTGCAGCGCAGGGAATCCGTAAAAAACCTGGCCGCACCGAATACCAGCGCGGCATCGTGTCGGTTGGCGCGGATGGTCAGCAAACGGTGCGCATCACTGGCGCACAAGGCTCCGGGATATTGCGCAGCATGAGTCAGGCCAACGGTCTGATTGTTTTGCACCACGATCAAGGCCCTGTTGCGGCCGGTGATCTGGTGGACGTCATGCCTTTTCACGGCCTCATGTGATGTCAATCCATTCACCAAATAAATTGAATCAACCTACCTTTGAACGGAGCTAGAACATGGATCTGAAAGTCCCCATCGTCATTGCAGACGAATTGACCGAGTCGGTCATCGAATCCACCGGCTACCTTGATCTGGCCAGCGGCGAGATACGCGGCGTGGAGTACACGGACTACGACAGCGGCTTGCAAGGCTTGCCTGCGGAGAGCGCCGACTACGAATTCACTTGCGGCACTCTGTCGAACGATGGCCGCGAAGTGGAGTTTCGAATTGAGGTGGACGTGGTGTCAGAAAAGTATTCGGTGTCAGCCAGTGAACTGCTTGAATTGAAAGGCCGCGCTGCAAAGCTGTTCACGTTGGCCCCCGGCGACGTCCCCAACACCATCCCGATGGCCAAGCTGGGCAAACGCAAATCGCGTTGATCTGAGCTGCACCGGCTGAACGTGGAAACGGCAACCAGCCTTTCGCCTGACGCAGCGCGCAAGCGAACTCCCCTTCCCCTCCAAAACGTGCATGACCACCATCGTTTTTTCTCACGCCAATGGTTTTCCGGCGGGCACTTACCGAATGCTTTTCGATGTGTGGAGGGCTGCAGGCTATGAAGTGCGCGCGGTTGAAAAATTCGGCCATGACGCCCTGCGTCCACCCACCAACAATTGGCCCGGTTTGCGCGATGAACTGCTTGCGCTGATTGAGCAAACCGCCGACCAACCCGTCTATTTGGTGGGTCATTCGCTGGGCGGTTGGTGCAGCGTGCTGGCGGCTTCGCACCGACCCGAATGGGTCAAAGGCATCGTGCTGATCGATTCACCACTGATGGGGCCATTGCTGGCGGGAGCCATTCGCCTGACGAAACCCACACCAATCTTCAAGCGCTTTTCGCCTGGCCATGTTTCCAAGCGCCGACGCGAGCACTGGCCCAGCGCTGACGCTGCGTTGAGCCACTTTGCAGCCAAAAAAATGTTTGCGCGTTGGGAGCCGCAAGTGTTGCGTGACTACATCAATAGCGGCGTGGAGCCTTGTGCCGAAACTGACAGCGGCACGGATGCCGCGAAACGCCACACGCTGTCATTCAAACGCGAAATCGAAACCCGCATCTACAACACCTTGCCCCATCACATCGGCTCATTGCTGCGCGCCCACCCACTGCGCTGCCCCATGGCCTTCATCGGTGGCACCGAATCGGTGGAGGTGCGTCAACTGGGCATGCGAAATACGCAGCGTTTGACGCACGGAAGGGTTTCCTGGATCAAGGGCTCGCATCTGTTTCCGTTTGAGAAACCCCTCGAGGCGGCGGCCGAAGTGCTGCGCTGGTTGGCACAGTTTTCGGCTTCAAATCAAGCGTCGTGAGCGCGCTTCCAGGGCGGCCCGATCGGGCCGCCTGCCTATAATCGCGCTTTACCAACTCAGCCTTTGTTGTGAAGACAAAAGGCTCCTTTCAAAGACCAAGTTTGTCTTTGTCACCGGCGGTGTGGTGTCTTCGCTGGGCAAGGGCATCGCGGCGGCTTCGCTGGCTGCGATCCTGGAATCACGCGGCCTCAAAGTTACCCTCATCAAGCTCGATCCCTCTCTGAATGTGGATCCGGGCACGATGTCGCCATTCCAGCATGGCGAGGTTTTTGTGACCGACGACGGCGCCGAAACCGATCTCGATTTGGGTCATTACGAACGCTTCATCACCACCAAGATGAAGAAGGCCAACAACTTCACCACGGGCCAAATTTACAAAAGCGTGCTCGAAAAAGAGCGCCGCGGTGACTACCTCGGCAAGACGGTCCAAGTCATTCCGCACGTCACCAACGAAATTCAAGATTTCATCAAGCGCGGCGCGGGCATGGGAACCGATGCGGCAGTTGACGTGGCCATCGTGGAGGTGGGCGGCACGGTGGGCGATATCGAATCGCTGCCTTTCTTGGAAGCCGTGCGCCAAATGAGTTTGCGCATGGGGCCCAACAACACGGCCTACGTTCACCTCACCTATGTGCCGTGGATAGCGGCCGCGGGCGAGCTGAAAACCAAGCCGACTCAGCACACCGCCCAAAAACTGCGCGAAATCGGCATACAGGCGGACGTGCTCCTTTGCCGCGCCGACCGCGCCATTCCAGATGAAGAGCGCGAAAAAATTTCGCTGTTCACCAATGTTCCCGAGTGGGGCGTGATTTCCATGTGGGACGTGGACACCATTTACAAGGTGCCGCGCATGCTGCACCAGCAAGGTTTGGATGGCTTGATCTGCGACAAGCTGCGCATCAATGCGCAACCGGCCAACCTGAAGCGTTGGGACGACTTGGTGGCCGAGATAGAGCATCCCAAGCGCGAGGTGAAGATCGCTATCAGCGGCAAATACACCGACTTGTCCGACTCGTACAAATCGCTCAATGAAGCGCTGCGCCACGCGGGCTTGCACAACCACGCGCGCGTCAACATCGAGTACGTGGACTCCGAAACTTTGAACGCTGCCAACATCGATCAGTTGGCAAAGTTCGATGCCATCCTCGTGCCAGGCGGCTTCGGCAAGCGCGGCGTGGAAGGCAAAATTTTGACCGCGCAATTTGCACGCGAACACCAACTGCCCTACCTCGGAATTTGCTTGGGCATGCAAGTGGCAACCATCGAATATGCGCGTCACAAAGCCGGTCTGCTTGATGCCAACAGCACCGAGTTTGAACCGACGACACAGCATCCCGTCATCGCCTTGATTGAAGAGTGGCAAGACGCGGATGGCTCCATTCAAAAGCGCAGCGCAAGCTCCAATTTGGGCGGCACCATGCGATTGGGCGCTCAGAGTTCAGACGTCAAACCCGGAACCTTGGCGTTCGAGATTTACGGCAGCGTGGTCACCGAGCGTCATCGCCATCGCTACGAGGCCAACGTCAATTACCTCGACCAATTGGGCGCCGCAGGCTTGGTGATCTCGGCCCTGACGCAACGCGAAAAATTGACCGAGATGGTGGAGCTGCCGCGCAGCGTTCACCCTTGGTACATCGGTGTGCAGTTTCACCCCGAGTTCAAGTCAACGCCCTGGGACGGGCACCCGCTTTTCACCTCTTACATCCAGGCAGCGCTCGCGCACCAAACCGCGCGGGGCGGCCTGACCCAAGAAAGCGTGAAGATCAAGGCGGCGGCATGAAGTTGTGCGGTTTTGACGTCGGCATCACCCAGCCATTTTTCTTGATCGCCGGGCCCTGCGTGGTCGAGTCTGAGCAACTGCAAATGGACGTGGCCGGTGCGTTGAAAGAAATGACCGCGCAACTTGGTATTCCCTTCATTTTTAAAAGCAGCTTTGACAAAGCCAACCGTTCCAGTGGAGCCACATTTCGCGGCCCGGGCATTGAGCGCGGTCTGGAAATTCTGGCCAAGGTGAAGCGCGAGTTGAACGTGCCCTTGCTCACCGACGTGCACAGCGAATCTCAGATCGCTGCCGTCTCTGCCGTGGTGGATGTTTTGCAAACGCCGGCGTTTTTGTGCCGCCAAACTGACTTCATCACCGCGGTGGCGCAATCGGGCAGGCCAGTGAACATCAAGAAGGGCCAGTTCCTCGCGCCGCACGACATGAAGAACGTGATCGATAAAGCACGTGCTGCGGCGCGTGCCAAAGGTTTTCCCGAAGACAACTTCATGGCCTGTGAACGCGGGGCCAGCTTTGGCTACAACAACCTGGTCAGCGACATGCGCAGCCTGGCCATCATGCGAGAGACCGGCGCGCCGGTGGTGTTTGACGCCACGCATTCGGTCCAGTTGCCCGGCGGCCAAGGCACCAGTTCGGGCGACCAGCGCGAGTTCGTGCCTGTGCTGGCGCGCGCAGCGATCGCCGTGGGCGTGGCCGGTGTGTTCATGGAAACCCATCCCGACCCGGCCAACGCCATGAGTGATGGCCCCAACGCCGTGCCGCTGCGGCACATGCGCGCTTTGCTCGAGCAATTGGTGTCTATTGACCGTGTGATCAAAGCCCAGCCGCTGCTGGAAAACGATTTTTCTTGTTGAAATAGCGTTGCTGAAACTAATTACCTGGAGGCGAACTTCGTGACTGAAGCCTATTTGATCGTTGAATCACAAGTGACCGACCCCGAGGCATTCAAGGCCTACATGGCGGCAGCGCCGCTTGCGGTGAAGCAATTTGCAGGTGAGTATTTGGCACGCGGTGGCCGCATGCAAGTGCTTGAAGGCGACTGGAATCCCCCGCGCTTGACGGTGTTGCGTTTCCCCGACTTTGAACAGGCGAAGGCCATGTACGCCAGCCCCGCCTACACAGCAGCCCGCGCCATGCGCCAAGGTGCCGCGGCCATGTTCAACATGGTGGTGGTTGAAGGGCTGGCTTGAACGATCTGTCTCGCTGACCGCCGATGTTTGATTTTCAGAAAACACACTCTCAAACCCGTTCGGGCTGAGGTATCCAAGTCCTGCGCTGGCCTTCGACACCTCAGTCCGAACGGGTGGGTGTCGCAAACGGCGCAACACCCACCCCACCGAATCCGTCTTCCAAGGAAAAAAATGAGCGCAATTGTTGACATCGTCGGCCGTGAAATTCTGGACAGCCGTGGCAACCCCACCGTCGAATGTGATGTTCTGCTGGAGTCGGGTGTGATGGGCCGCGCTGCCGTGCCTTCGGGCGCGTCCACCGGGTCGCGCGAGGCCATCGAGTTGCGCGACGGCGACAAAGCTCGCTACCTCGGTAAAGGCGTGCTGAAGGCGGTCGAGCACGTGAACACAGAAATCAGCGAAGCCGTGTTGGGCCTGGATGCATCAGAGCAGGCCTTTCTCGACCGCACGTTGATTGAGCTCGACGGCACGCACAACAAAGCCCGCCTCGGTGCCAACGCCACGCTGGCCGTGAGCATGGCCGTGGCGCGCGCGGCCGCCGAAGAAAGCGGCTTGCCGCTTTACCGGTATTTCGGCGGTTCGGGTGCCATGCAATTGCCTGTGCCGATGATGAACGTCATCAACGGCGGCGAGCACGCCAACAACAACCTCGATCTGCAAGAGTTGATGATCATTCCCGTCGGCGCGCCCACCTTCCGCGAAGCCATGCGCTACGGCGCCGAGGTGTTTCATGCGCTCAAGAAAATCTTGAATGACAAAGGCATGAGCACCGCCGTGGGTGACGAAGGCGGCTTCGCGCCCAGTTTGGCCAGCCATGAAGCGGCCATCCAAATGATTTTGGAAGCCATCGACAAGGCCGGTTACACCGCAGGCACGCAAATCGCGCTGGGTCTGGACTGCGCGGCCACCGAGTTCTATAAAAACGGCAAGTACGAATTGGCCGGAGAAGGCATGTCGCTCACCGCCCCGGAGTGGACCGACATCCTTGCCACCTGGTGCGACAAGTACCCCATCATCAGCATCGAAGACGGCATGGCCGAAAACGACTGGGACGGCTGGAAGCACCTCTCTGAGCGCCTGAGTTCCAAAATTCAATTGGTGGGCGACGATCTGTTCGTCACCAACACGAAAATTTTGAAAGAAGGCATCGACAAGCGGATTGCCAATTCCATCCTCATCAAGATCAACCAAATCGGCACGCTGACCGAAACCTTCGCCGCCATCGAGATGGCCAAGCGCGCCAATTACACCGCGGTGATCAGCCACCGCTCCGGCGAAACCGAGGACACCACCATCGCCGACATCGCGGTGGGCACCAACGCCGGGCAAATCAAAACCGGCTCCATCAGCCGCAGCGACCGCATGGCGAAATACAACCAGTTGCTGCGCATCGAAGAAGACTTGGGCGACGTGGCCAGCTACCCCGGACGCGCTGCGTTTTACAACCTGCGCTGAAAGCGCCGCAACACAAAAACAGGTCGACCTCGTGCGCTTCATCACCGCTGTCTTGACGCTGCTGATTGCACTGGTCCACGCCGAACTTTGGTTCGGCAAGGGCAGCGTGCCACGCGTGATGCAGTTGCAAGCCAAGCTGGATGAACAGAAGCTCGCCAACCAAGCCGCGCAGCGTCGCAACGATCAATTGGTGGCCGAGGTCAGTGACCTGAAAGAAGGCCTGGAAATGGTCGAAGAAAAGGCCCGAAGCGATTTGGGCATGGTCAAGGCCGATGAAATCTTGGTGCAAATTTCCACACCACAGGCCTTGAAGCCGGTTCGTTAGGTCGCTGACCATGGTCGCGAGCCGTATCCGACGTCCACGATGACTGCCCTGCTCGCATGGATGCAGCCTTGGTTTGCGCCCGCCTTCACAGCCTGGGCGATTCCGTTTACCTGGCTTGAGATCGTGGCCGTTGTGTTGTCCATCGCGATGGTGGTGTGCAACATGCGCGTCAACCCACTCGGTTGGCCGCTGGCCATCGCAGCCTCTCTGCTTTACTTCGCGCTGTTCTGGAACAGCAAGCTTTACGGAGACGCTGGCCTGCAAATTTTCTTTGTGGTGATCGCGGCCTGGGGCTGGTGGCAGTGGCTGCGCGGTACTGCTGCCGACGGCCAGGCGCTGAAGGTGCAAACGCTGAGCCGCCAAGGTCGCATCACTGCGGCGCTCGTCGTGCTCGTCAGCTGGCCTGCCGTGGGCTGGTTTTTGAAAAGTTACACCGACACCGACGTGCCCTGGTGGGACGCCTTTCCCACCGCCGCCAGCATCGTCGGGCAGTGGTTGCTGGGGCGCAAATACCTGGAAAACTGGGCCACCTGGGTGGTCGTCAACGTGGTCAGCGTGGGCTTGTTTGCGTACAAAGGTTTGTGGCTCACCACGGCGCTTTATGTTGTGTTTGTGGTGATGTCGGTGGCGGGTTGGCGAGCCTGGCAGCGCCTTATTTCTGCGCCTTCGGTCAGGTGAATCTCGTCATCGCCTTGCTCGGCGCTGAAAGCACTGGCAAATCGGATTTGGCCGAGGCCATGGTGGCAGCGCTGACCACCGAGGGACTCAGTGCGGTGGTGGTGCCCGAGTACCTGCGCGAGTTTTGTGATGCGCACGGCCGAACGCCGCTGCAAAGCGAACAAGCGCAGATCGCAGAAGTTCAGACGCAGCGCATTCAACAAGCGGCGCAGGAATTTGACATCGTCGTTGCCGACACGACTGCGTTGATGACGGCTGTTTACAGCGACATCGTGTTTGCCGACCGAAGGCTTTATTCGCAGGCCGTCCGCGACCACAGCGCTGCTGAAGTCACTTTGCTCACCGCGCTTGATTTGCCGTGGCTGCCCGACGGCCTGCAGCGCGATGGCCCGCATGTGCGCGAGCCGGTGGACACCCTGCTGCGCGCTGCGCTTGCCGCAGCAAACATCAACTATTCGGTGGTGTTTGGCACCGGCGAAGCGCGACTGAAATCGGCGTTGAAAACGGTTCACAGAGCGTTGTTCGATTCGACAGGCGTTAGCGAAAACCAGGGCTCAAATGCGCGTTGGCATTGGCGCTGTGAGCGGTGTGGCGATTCGAGCTGCGAGCGCTTGACGCTGCCGCGGTGACTTGCGCGCCACAGGCACCTTGCTCACCCGGCCATTTCCGTTCGCCCTGAGGCGAATCTTCCGATCGCCCTGAGGTATCGAAGGAAGCGCCAGACAAGGGCTTCGACACCTCAGTCCGAACGAGGCGGGGGTGAGAAGGTCGCATTGAGAGAAAAAGTCAGCCCTGACGCTTCATCACATCGTGTCGCGCGGTAGCTTAATGGCGCTGCACTGTTCGAATCGGACGACCTCAACCCGGCTTTCGAAACTCGTTCTCAATCCAAGCCGAGGCACTTGTTGCCGTCAGCTTGAAATTTGGCGGCACTCGCACTTCGCCGAGCAGATCGCCCACCGCCGTGCCGTTGCTGCTGTACGCCCGCAGCATGGCGTGTGCATCGTCTTCATCCGGCACGATGTCCAGCGTCACGCTGACCTTCGTGTTCGATCCTTCACCCGCCACCCTTACCGACACCTCTCGGTGCAACTGCGAGTGCAATTGCTGCTCGTGTCTCCGCAGCACTTCCGCGGCTGTTTTTACCAGCGTGTTGAAGGCCGACTTGTCCAGCGGCTTTGGGTTCTTTTTGTCGCGCCCCATGGTCCACGGGCCGACCAGCGCGGGCTCAATTTCGCCCACTTTCGTCATGGCCACAGCCCAGCCTTCGTCGTCTTCATTTTTGATGACCTTGGCCGTCCATTCGCCCTCGCGCCACAAACGGGCTTCGAAGATGGATTCGTCTTGCGTGTCGAGGTCTGGTGTGGTCATGGAGCGCGTTGAAAGCAGTGATCTTTCATCTTAGCCTTGGCTTTGGTTCGACCTCTGCGTTGGCTTGACCGGGAGCGGTGATTGCGAAGTTTTCGGGTGCCGTCACAAGTGCCCGGACAGCTTCAAATGGCCCAACGGCAAAGCCGCCCCGGCCTTCACTTCGCCCAGGGAAAAACTCGTGTGGATGTCTTTCACGTTGGGCAAGTTCAACAGCGTTTGAATCGAAAATTTCGAGAACGCTTCCAGGTCAGTCGCCATGACTTGCAGCTCGAACGTGCCCGCGCCTGAGATGTAGTGACAGGCGATGACTTCGGGCAGCGCGCGGATGGCTTCTTCCAACACCCGGGTGGCCGAGCCGGTATTGCGTTCAGCGTCCACGCGCACAAAAGCCAGTACGCCGAGGCCGATTTTTCGGCGGTCCAACTCGGCCCGGTAGCCGGTGATGAAATGTTGCTCTTCCAAGCGTTTTACGCGCCGCCAGGTGGGCGCGGCCGACAACCCGATGCGAGCCGCCAATTCGGTGTTGGACAGGCGAGCGTCTTGCTGAAGTTCGGCCAAGATCAGCACGTCGTAGCGGTCCAGTGGCGCACTCACAGCCACTTCCTCGACCGCGGCCTCCGTCGAACCAGTGGTTTTCCCTGAAGTCTGATTTTTTAGCATGATTGTCAATTTTTATTAATTAACGCAGCAAGATTATTGCGCTGAGCCGGCTGTTCAAGGCAAAGAAAGAAAAGACAGCCGGTTCAACCGTCCCTAGACTTGCCCCAAGCTGCCGCGCAGTTTTTGCTGTTTATTTTTGGAGTCTCCTGATGAATGCACCTCTGCCCGAATCCGTCCGCCAAGCGCTCGAACTTGTCACTTTGGACGACAAATACAGCTTGGCCAGCGGTCGCGCTTTCATGAGCGGCACGCAGGCTTTGGTTCGCTTGCCCATGCTGCAGCGCCAGCGCGATGCCAGCAACGGCCTGAACACCGCCGGCTTCATCAGCGGCTACCGCGGCTCGCCACTGGGTGGTTACGACCAGGCTTTGTGGTCGGCCAAAAAACATCTGGCGTCGCAAAACATCGTGTTCCAACCCGGCGTGAATGAAGAGCTGGCAGCCACCGCGCTGTGGGGCACGCAGCAGCTGGACATATTTCCGCAAACCAAAAAATTCGACGGCGTGTTTGGCATTTGGTACGGCAAGGGCCCAGGCGTGGACCGCTGCTCTGATGTGTTCAAACACGCCAACATGGCCGGCACTGCAAAACACGGCGGTGTGATTGCCATTGCCGGTGACGACCACATTGCAAAAAGCAGCACCGCCGCCCACCAAAGCGACCACATCTTCAAGGCTTGCGGCCTGCCGGTGTTCTTCCCCAGCAGCGTGCAAGACATCCTGGACATGGGCCTGCATGCCTTTGCCATGAGCCGCTTTGCCGGCGTGTGGAGTGGCATGAAAACCATCCAGGAAATTGTCGAGTCATCGAGCAGCGTGTATGTCGATCCCGACCGCGTGAACATCGTCATTCCCACCGATTTTCAGGTGCCTGAAGGTGGTTTGCACATCCGTTGGCCCGACGCGCCGCTGGAGCAAGAAGCGCGTTTGATGAACCACAAGTGGTATGCCGCGTTGGCTTATGTGCGCGCCAACAAGCTGAACCACAACGTGATTGCCGGAGCCAACGACAGGTTTGGTCTGATCGCTTCAGGCAAGGCCTACAACGACACCCGCCAAGCGCTGATCGACCTCGGTTTGACCGACGATGAATGCAGCCGTTTGGGCATACGTCTGCACAAAGTGAATGTGGTGTGGCCGCTGGAAGCGACCATCACGCGCGACTTTGCCCGTGGTTTGCAGGAAATCCTGGTGGTCGAAGAAAAGCGCCAAGTCATTGAGTACCAACTCAAAGAAGAGTTGTACAACTGGCGCAGCGACGTGCGCCCCAACGTGCTGGGCAAGTTTGACGAAGCGCCCGACGATCAAAGCGGCGGCGAGTGGAGCCAGCCGAACCCGAGCGGCAATTGGCTGCTGCGCGCGCAGGCCGACCTGACGCCCGCCATCATTGCCCGCGCGATATCCAAGCGCCTGAAAAAACTGGGCGTCGACGCCGACACCGCGCGCCGCATGGACGAGCGCATCGCCATGGTGGAAGCCAAAGAAAGCAGCATGACGGTGCTGAACGCCGAGGGCATCACGGCCGCCGACGCAGCCGGTGAACGCACGCCGTTTTTCTGCAGCGGCTGCCCGCACAACACCTCCACCCGCGTGCCCGAAGGCTCGCGCGCACTGGCCGGCATCGGCTGCCATTACATGACTGTGTGGATGGACCGCAGCACCGTCACCTTCAGCCAGATGGGCGGCGAAGGCGTGGCCTGGGTCGGGCAGGCGCCGTTCACCACCGACAAACATGTGTTCGCCAATTTGGGCGACGGCACCTACTACCACTCGGGCTTGCTGGCGGTGCGCCAGAGTCTGGCGGCGGGCGTGAACATCACCTACAAAATTTTGTTCAACGACGCCGTGGCCATGACCGGCGGCCAACCGGTAGACGGCACCTTGCGCGTGCCTGAGATGACGCGCGAGCTGGAAGCCGAGGGCGTGAAGAAGATCGTGGTCGTCACTGATGAGCCAGAAAAGTACGACAGCGTCACCAACCTCGCGCCCGGCGTCACCGTGCACCACCGCGATGAGCTTGATGCCATCCAAAAGCAGCTGCGCGAGATCGAAGGCTGCACCGTCATCGTTTACGACCAAACCTGCGCCACCGAAAAACGCCGTCGCCGCAAGCGCGGCACACTGGTGGAACCAGCCAAGCGCGTGGTCATCAACGAGCTGGTGTGTGAAGGCTGCGGCGACTGTTCGGTGCAAAGCAATTGCCTCAGCGTGGAGCCGATAGAAACCGAGTTCGGCCGCAAGCGTCGCATCAACCAGAACACCTGCAACAAAGACTATTCCTGCGTGAAAGGTTTTTGCCCGAGTTTCGTCACGGTAGAAGGCGGGCAAATGAAGAGCGCCAAGAAGGCAGCGGCGCAAAAACCAGATCCCTTCAAACTGCCTGCGATTGCTCATCCTCTGTTGCCGCTGTGCGAAGCACCGTGGGGCATCGTGGTGGCTGGCGTGGGCGGCACCGGCGTGATCACGATCGGCCAACTGCTGGGCATGGCGGCGCACCTCGAGGGCAAAGGCATCGTCACGCAAGACGCGGGCGGCCTGGCACAAAAAGGCGGCGGCACGTGGAGCCACATCCAAATTGCCAACCGACTGGAGGCGATCTCGACCACCAAAGTAGGCACGGCTGAGGCGGATCTGGTGATCGGCTGCGACCCCATCGTCAGTGCCAACAAAGCCACCGTGGCTGTCATGCGCATGGGCCGCACCTACGTGGCGCTGAACACCCACGGCACACCCACGGCAGCCTTTGTGAGCAACCCCAATTGGCAGTTTCCGGCTGCCAACTGCGACACCGCCATTTCCGCCGCCGTGGGTGCCGATCACGTCGGCCGCGTGGACGCCGATTTACTGGCCGTGCAGCTGGTGGGTGACTCGCTCTACACCAACCCCTTGATGCTGGGTTACGCCTGGCAGCAGGGCCGCATCCCGCTGAGCCACGCCGCTTTGATGCGTGCCATCGAGCTGAACAACGTGCAGGTCGACAACAACAAGCTCGCCTTCGAGTGGGGCCGCCGTGCTGCACATGATCTGCCCGCCGTGCTGGCCACTTTGGCCCCGGCTCAAGTGATCACGTTCACGAAAAAAACGGGCTTGCCTGAGATGGTGGCAAAACGTGTCGAACATCTGACCGGCTATCAAAACGCCGCCTATGCGGCGCAGTACCAAAGCTTCGTGGGCAAAGTACAAGCCGCCGAAAGCGCACTGGGCAGCACCAAGCTGACCGAAGCCGTAGCGCGCTATTTGTTCAAGTTGATGGCCTACAAAGACGAGTACGAAGTGGCCCGCTTGCACACCGACAAAAGCTTTTTGAACAAAGTGGCGTCGCAGTTCGAAGGCGACTACAAATTGCATTACCACCTGGCGCCGCCGCTGATCTCCAAGACCAACGACAAGGGCGAACTCATCAAGCAGCCCTTCGGTCCCTGGATGCTGACCGCCTTCGGCGTGCTGGCCAAGCTCAAGGGCTTGCGCGGTGGCGCGTTCGATGTGTTCGGGCGCACCGCTGAACGCAAGATGGAGCGCGCCTTGATCGTGGAGTACCGCGCCTGTGTGGATGAGCTGTTGACTTCTCTGAACGCTGGCAATCACGCTTTGGCGGTGGACATTGCGCGCATTCCCGAAGAGATCCGCGGCTACGGCCACGTCAAAGAACGCCACTTGCACGCCGCAAGGCCAAAGTGGGCCGGCTTGATGTCGCAGTGGCGGTCACCTCAAGCAGCATCCACTGTTTTTGAACGTTCCCGACAGGCAGGGTGAACTTGCCACGCTCAAGCGGCGTCTACATTTTTGGTCACGGGCAAACCAAGCGTGTTCTGCGATTGGCTTGCACCCCAAGTTGTTTTGACCAAGACGCTGCATGACGCCCAACACTGCTCCCAGGTACACCTCCTTCGCCGTGCTGCTTCACTGGCTGATGGCGTTGGCGATCACTGGGTCGTTCGTCTTGGGCAGCTACATGGTCGACCTGCCGTTTTCTCCGTGGCGACTGAAGCTTTACAACTATCACAAGTGGGCAGGCATCACGATTTTGGCGTTTGCCGCGATCAGGCTGCTGTGGCGCTTGACTCACCGGCCCCCGGCCGATTTGCCGATGCCGGCATGGCAAAAAACCGCAGCCCACGCGGCGCACTGGACGCTTTACGCCCTGTTCTTTTCAATACCTCTGGTGGGTTGGGCCTACAGCTCGGCAGCAGGGTTTCCGGTGGTGCTTTACGGCGTGCTGCCCTTGCCCGACTTTGTGTCGCCAGACAAAGCGTTGGCCGAGCTCATCAAACCTTGGCATGAGAACTTGGGTTGGGCCATGGTGGCGGTGGTGGCGTTGCACTTGGCGGGGGCTTTGAAGCATCAATTCGTCAATCGCGACCGTGCGCTGTCGCGGATGTGGTTCACCAAAAAAGCATCATGAAAAACTTTTTCCAAACGCTGTTTGCTGCGGTTTTTCTGGCCGGGTCCATCGCCTGGATTTCGCCCGCCGCCGCACAACAAAAGCTGATTGCCGCGCAAAGCGAAATCGCCTTCACCAGCAAACAAATGGGCGTGCCGGTGGACGGCAAGTTCAAGAAATTCGATGCGCAGGTCGCCTTCGACCCCAAAAAGCCCGAGAGCGCAAAAATCAGTTTTGTCATTGACTTGGCCAGCGTCAGTTTGGGCACGGCCGAGACCGAAGCCGAAGTCTTCAAGCCCGATTGGTTCAGCACCAAGTTGTTCCCTCAAGCCACCTTCGCATCCACCGGCGTCAAGGCCGTGAGCGCGGGCAAATTTGAGGTGGTGGGCAAGCTCACCATCAAAGGCGTGAGCCGTGATGTGCTGGTGCCGGTCACGCTTGCCCAGGCATCGGGCAATACCGCCGCTTCCGGCAGCTTCACGATGAAGCGCCTGGATTTCAAAATTGGCGACGGCGATTGGGGCGACACCTCGCTGGTGGCCAACGACGTGCAAGTGAAATTCAAACTCAATATCAGCGGCGTCTCCGCGCTTTGAATTTTCTGCTTGTGATGTTTTCTGGTCGCGGCGCCAACCGCCACCTGAATCTTTCACCTTCCACCACCCTTCAAACTCGATGAACCGCATGAAAAAAACCTTCCTCGTCAGCTCGGCCATGGCCGCAGCGCTTCTGGGCTCCTTCGGTTCAGCGCAAGCTCAAAGCGCAAACTTCACCGTCGAACCCACGCACACCTTTGTGACGTTCGAGGCCAAACACTTCGCCACCTCCACCAACCGGGGCCGCTTCGATAAAACCGAAGGCACCATCACTCTGGACCGCACCAACAAGCGCGGAACCGCCGACATCAGCATCGACACCGCTTCCATCAATACCGGCACGGCGCCGTTCAACAGCCACTTGAGAAGCAAAGACATGTTCAATTCGGTTGAGTTTCCGAAGGCGCAATTTGTCGGCGACAAGTTCAGCTTCGAAGGTGAAAAAGTCACTGCCGTGGCCGGGAACCTGACGCTGCTCGGCAAAAGCCTGCCCATCACCCTGACCGCCACCAACTTCAATTGCTACGACAGCCCGATGCTGAAGCGCGAGGTCTGCGGCGGTGATTTCGAGACCACCATCACCCGCAGCCAGTGGGGCATGAGCTGGGGCCTGGCATTTGGCATCCCAGACAAAATCCGCATGCTGATCCAAATTGAAGCCATAAAGCAATAAAGAGACGTTTCTGCGTCACTCTGCAGGCGGTGAGGCACCCTTCAAGTCGGGTGTTCAGCGCGGCGCAGACTGAAAAATCTGTTCTAACCGGGCATCATCGTGGATGCCTAATTTTTTACCCCAGCACATCGACGCAGGTCAGCCTTGGCCACTCGGCGCGCACTGTTTCCGGGGCAGTGCGGGACTCGACGCTACAAGCCCCACCACCGCCCAAACCGACGTCAACTTCGCGGTTTTTTCAGCCCACGCGCAAGCGGTAGAACTGTGCATTTTTGACGCCACTGGCGTTCACGAGTTGCAGCGCATCGGCTTCCCGGCGCGCACCGGCGATGTATGGCACGTGCGCTTGATTGGCGCCGCTGCGGGCTTAATTTACGGGCTGCGCGCACATGGCCCGTGGCAGCCGGAGTTGGGCCACCGCTTCAACCCCAGCAAGCTGTTGCTCGACCCCTGTGCGCGCGACATCGTGGGCCACTTTGAATGGCGCAGCGAACACTTCGCTTCGAACACCCTCGACAACGCGCCCCATGCGTTGAAGGCGCGCGTGGTAGACGCAGGCTTTGACGCGCTTTTCGATTGGCGCGGTGACCAGGCGCCGCGCACTCCGATCGACCAGACGGTGATCTACGAACTGCACGTCAAAGGTTTCACCGCGTTGCACGACGGCGTGCCCGCCTCCATGCGCGGCACTTATGCCGGGCTGGCCAGCCCGGCGTCGATTGCCCATCTGAAACGCCTCGGCATTACTGCCGTCAACCTGCTCCCAGTTCACCAGCACTTGGACGAGCAACGCCTTGCAGCGCAAGGGCTCAGCAACTATTGGGGCTACAACACCATTGGCTTTTTCGCAGTGGAGCCTGGCTATGCGATGAGCACGGGAACGGGGCCGGCAGGCGCCATCGAAACCCAAACCCAAACCGAAACCGAAACCACCAATGCCGCCGACAGGCTGAGCGCATCACCCCGCGATGAATTTCGCGCCATGGTGCGCGGCCTGCACGCCGCAGGCATCGAAGTGATCCTGGATGTGGTGTTCAACCACACCGCCGAGAGCGATGCCGACGGCCCCAACCTGAGCTGGCGCGGCCTCGACAACCGCAGCTACTACCGAAGCATGCCCGATCAGAGCGGTGTGCTGGACAACCTCACCGGCTGCGGCAACGCACTGGACCTGCGCCACCCGCGCGTGCTGCAGCAGGTGATGGACAGCCTGCGCTATTGGGTCAGCACCATGCACGTGGACGGCTTTCGGTTTGATTTGGCGCCGGTGTTGGGCCGTGGCGACCACGGCTTCGATGCGCGCGCTGCCTTCTTTCAAGCGGTGGCGCAAGACCCGACCTTGCAAGGCGTGAAGATGATTGCGGAGCCATGGGACATCGGCCCCGGCGGTTATCAGCTCGGTAGATTCCCCACCGGTTGGCTGGAGTGGAACGACCGCTTCCGCGACACCGTGCGCGGCCACTGGCTGGGTCATCGACATGGCGACGAAACCAGTCAAAGCGCCGACCGCGGCGAGCTGGCGCAGCGCTTGACGGCGTCGGCTGAGCTGTTCAATCAACAGCAGCGCGAGCCCGCCGCGTCGGTCAACTTCATCACCGCCCACGACGGCTTCACGCTGCACGATTTGGTCAGCTTCAATCACAAACACAACCACGCCAACGGAGAAGACAACCGCGACGGCCACAGCCACAACCTGAGTTGGAACTGCGGCGAAGAAGGGCGCAGCGGCAACGCCCAAGTGCTGTCACGGCGCGCCGCCTTGCAACGCGCATTGTTGGCCACGCTGCTGCTGTCGCAGGGCACGCCCATGCTGTGCGCTGGCGACGAACTGGGCCACAGCCAAGGCGGCAACAACAACCCGTATTGCCAGGACAACGCCACCACCTGGATCGCCTGGTCCCAAGCCGACGACAGCCTGATTGCCTTCACCGCGCTGCTCATCAAACTGCGCCGCGACTGGTTGCCGCTGGCCAACCGCTGGCTGCACGGCAAAGCCGATGCACTCGGCGCGCCCGAGCTGCTGTGGCTGCGCGGGGACGGCGAACCGATGCAGCGCGACGATTGGCACGATCCGCAGCCCGGCGTGTTGGGCGCGCTCATCGGCAAGCCCGGCAAGCAAGCAGACGCGGTTCACAGCCGATTGCTGCTGCTCATCAATGCCGCCGCAACACAGCTGAGTTTCGAGCCGCCAACACAGCGCTGGCAACTGTTGATGGACAGCAGGGTTGGGCCTGAAAGCATGTTGAATTCCACGCTGGCCGCGCCACTGATGATGGCCGGTCGCAGTGTGATGTTGCTTCGAAGCTTGGATTGAGTGAGCTCAGACGCAGCGCCGTGCAAAGCCATTCGATGACCTTGGCCGCCTCGTTCAGTCGGCCACCGTCTGACGCACCGCACGTTCCCAATTCGACATCAACTCCCCTGCCCGCTCGCGCGACATCGTGGGGCGAAAGGTGCGCTCTATTTGCCACTGCGCGCTGAGCTCGTTCAAGCCTGCCCGACCGCTGCCGTAAACGCCGCAGGACAAACCAGCCAGGTAGGCCGCGCCCAGTGCGGTGGTCTCGATCACTTGCGGGCGCACCACCGGAATGCCCAACAAGTCGGCCTGAAATTGCATCAGCAAATTGTTGACGCAGGCGCCACCGTCCACGCGCAGCTCATTCACCGGCGCACCACCTGCGGCCACCGCGTCGCGACTCATGGCCAGCAACAAGGCGGCGCTTTGGAAGGCGATGCTTTCCAGCGCGGCGCGTGCGATGTGGGCCACGCCACTGCCGCGCGTCAGGCCCACGATGGCACCGCGTGCATCTGCGTTCCAGTAGGGCGCGCCCAAGCCTGTGAAGGCCGGCACGAACATGACGCCGCCGCTGTCGGGCACGCTTTCGGCCAAGCTTTGAACTTCGCCGCTGCCTTTGATGGCTTGCAGCCCGTCGCGCAGCCACTGAACCACCGCGCCGCCGATGAACACGCTGCCTTCCAGCGCGAACTCAGGCGTGGCGGTGGCCTGTGCCGCGCTGGTGGTGATCAAGCCGTTGGTCGAAGTCTGGAATTGCGCGCCGCTGTGCATCAACATGAAGCAGCCGGTGCCGTAGGTGTTTTTGGCCAACCCGGCTTTGAAACAAGCCTGCCCGAACAGCGCGCTTTGTTGATCGCCCGCCACACCGCCAATGGGCAATGACGCGCCCAAAAAATTCGCTTGCGTGTGGCCGTAAATGTGGCTGGACGGATGCACCTCGGGCAATATTTCGCGCGGTATGTCCAGCAGCGCCAACAGCTCGTCGTCCCATTGATTGGTGTGCACATTCAGCATCAATGTGCGTGAGGCGTTGCTGACATCGGTGGCGTGAACCTGGCCACCGGTCAGGTGCCACATCAACCAGGAATCGACCGTGCCAAAAGCCAGCTCGCCGCGCTGCGCAGCACCGCGTGCACCGGGCACGGTGTCGAGAATCCATTTGAGTTTGGTGCCTGAAAAGTAGGCGTCCAAGATCAAACCTGTTTTGGCGCGAAAGGTGGGCTCTAACCCATCGGAGCGCATGCGCGCGCAAGTGGGTTCGGCTCGGCGGTCTTGCCAGACGATGGCGTTGTAGACGGGCTCGCCGGTCTTTCGGTTCCACACCACCGTGGTTTCACGCTGGTTGGTGATGCCCACACCGGCGATGTCGGCATGCGCAATCCCTGACTGCGCAAACGCCTCTTGCGCCGTGGCGAGCTGGCTGCTCCACAGCTCTGTCGGGTCGTGCTCTACCCAACCCGGCTGCGGAAAAATCTGCCTGAATTCGCGCTGAGCGATGGCTTTGACACGGCCCTGCGCATCGAACACGATGCTTCGCGAACTGGACGTGCCTTGGTCCAAGGCCAGAAGGTATTTTTTTGTCATGGTCGGTCTCAGGCGCAGACGACGGCGTTGACGCCGGCCGCGCTCAGCAGTTGTGGAAACGGCGCCGGCGGCGGGGCATCGGTGAACAGCATGCCCACTTCGTCAATGCGCGCCACCTCGACCATCGCCTGGCGGTTGAACTTGCTGTGATCGGCGGCCACCCACACCTCGCGTGCATGCTCGATGATGGCGCGCGACACCTTCACCTCGCGAAAATCGAAGTCGCGCAATGTGCCGTCGGCTTCGATGCCCGAGATGCCGATCAGGGCGATGTCCACCTTGAACTGCTTCATGAAATCGACAGTCGCTTCGCCGACGATGCCTCGGTCGCGGCCGCGAACATGGCCGCCTGCCACGATGACTTCGCAGTCGGTGTTGTGCGACAGGATGGTGGCGACGTTCAAGTTGTTGGTAATGACGCGCAAGCCCCGGTGCTGCAGCAGTTCACGCGCTATCGCTTCGGTGGTGGTGCCGATGTTGATGATGAGTGAACAGCCCTCCGGGACGGCAGCCGCAACTCTGCGCGCAATGCGTTTTTTGGCAACCTCGTTGAGCAATTGTCGTTGCAGGTATTCGATGTTTTCGGTGGTCGAGCGTGGCACGCGCACACCACCGTGAAAGCGAGACAGCAAATGCGCGTCTGACAGCAGCTTCACATCGCGTCGCACCGTTTGCAAGGTGACGCAAAGCTTTTCGGCCAGCGCTTCGACGGACATCGAACCGCGCTCTGTGACTTCGTGCAGCAGCAGGGATTGGCGTGGGTTGGGGGTCATCGTGGGGTGCTGGGAACGTCAGCGCAGGTTGAACAGATAACAAACAATTCAAACAAATCTAGCCTCGCGGTTGCCGAGCGTAATTCAGCGCTCTGACTTCCGCTCTCGGGAAACCACTGATTCGCTTTGTTTCGGTTGGCATCAAAAATCAGGCTGATAAGAACTTAAACGAACCCAAACAAACATCCAGTTGCAGACTGTGTTTTTTGAAAACCAAGCCATTCATCGCCTTCACCGACTGCACTGCGTTGGCTTCACAAAAAGCAGTGGGCGTCTCTTTGGGCATCTCTTTGGGCATCACTTTGGGCTTTTCTTTGGGCGTCGGCTGCGTCAACCCGGCAATGGGTTTGTTTCGGTTCGCGGCCAATCTCTTGCACCGCTCAAGCGCATGGCCCACCACGCCAATGAAAAGTAGCCTCACGGAGCGCGCATGGAGTTGAGGTTGGAAGGCATAGAGCAACGGTTTGGTGCCAGCGTGCATTTGTACCCGCTCGATCTGAATTTGGTGCCGCAAG